>JANMDF010000111.1:0-1948 GCA_031376145.1 Alphaproteobacteria bacterium | reverse complement strand
GCTGGCGGTCTGGGCATCACGGAGTCGATCCGTGTACCGCTTTTGATCCTTGAATTTCAGAGGATCAAGCGGCACTTTGGGTAATTCTGCCATTGTAAATGCACCCGCATCCATTAACAGACTAATGCGCTCAGCTGCTTTCAGGCGGCCATGGTGGCCACAGTGGCTGCATACATGATGATTGGCAGCATAATCGCGGTGAAAAATCATCTCACCACAATGGCTGCACTTATGCCACAGATTATCCGGTGCTTCCGACTTCACACCGACCATTGCCCGAATCTTCGGGCGCATAATCTTACTGAGCCAGGTCATAAAGTCTCCTTGAGTGGGCTGCGGGCGGTATGAATCGCCAGCGCCATATTGTGAGTGAATGTTCGCGCATCATCCATACTGCTTGTATGCAGGGCATTCACAAGGCTTGAACCAACTATAACCGCATCGCCAGCACCAGCAGCGCGTGCCGCATCCGCCGGTGTTTTGATGCCAAAGCCAATCCCGACCGGCAGTGCCGTGGTTGCTCTGATCTGCCGCACAGCGTGCTGCATTTCCTGAATATCGGCAGAAGCCGTCCCGGTCACACCGGTAATCGCCACATAATACACAAAGCCCCCTGCCCCTGCCAGCACAGTGAGCAACCGCTCTGGAGGTGTTACAGGGCTGACCAGGCGGATGATGTCCAGGCCGCTGGAAACTGCCTGCAGTGGCGCAGCTTCTTCCGGCGGCAAATCCACCAGAATCAGGCCATCAACACCAGCCTGCAACGCATCATCACAGAATTTCTGTAAACCGTAATGCAGGACAGGATTGTAGTAACCCATCAACACGATGGGCACAACATGACGCTGGCGGAATTGTCGGACAATCTCCAGGGTTTTTCTGATCGTTGTTCCCTGCTTGAGGGCTCGAATGCCTGCCTGCTGAATAATCACCCCGTCAGCCATGGGATCTGAAAACGGCATCCCCAGTTCGATAATGTCGGCACCACTTTCGGCCAGCATATTCAGAATATCACCCGTTGCCAGCAGGTTAGGATCACCCGCCATGATAAACGGGATAAAAGCCGCCTGGTTGCGGCTTTTTAAGTGAGTGAATGTTCGCTCAATATTGCTCACAGGTCAAACCCCTGGGCTTTGGCCACGGTAAAGACATCTTTATCCCCACGCCCGCACATGTTGACCACCATCAAATGATCTCGCGCAAGCGTTGGCGCAATTTTGGCGACATGTGCCAGGGCATGGCTTGGCTCCAGGGCAGGCAAAATGCCCTCTTCGCGAGCACAGACCTGAAACGCGGCCAGGGCTTCATCGTCAGTCACACTCACATACTGCACCCGCCCTGTTTCATGCAAATATGCATGTTCGGGGCCGATGCCCGGGTAATCGAGACCAGCCGCAATCGAATGCGTGTCCAGCATCTGGCCATCATCATCCTGTAAAAGATACGTCATATTGCCATGCAACACACCCGCACTGCCGCCGCTGATCGACGCGGCATGTTGTCCCGTGGCAATGCCTTTGCCTGCCGCCTCCACACCAATCATCTGTACACTTTTTTCTTCCAGAAACGGGGCAAACAAGCCAATGGCGTTGGAACCACCACCAATACTGGCAATCAGCGTATCCGGCAGGCGACCTTCCGCTGATTGCAGTTGTTCTCGGGTCTCGCGGCCAATAATGCTCTGAAAATCCTTGACCATACTGGGATAGGGATGTGGCCCTGCCGCCGTACCAATCAGATAATAGGTATCGCGCACATTGGCCACCCAGTCACGCAAGGCTTCATTCATCGCATCTTTCAGGGTTTGCTGTCCGGCGGTAACGGGGACGATCTCCGCCCCCAGCAGCTTCATGCGAAAGACGTTGGGTTTCTGCCGCTCCACATCCTTGGCACCCATGTAGACAATACATTTCAGGCCAAACAGGGCACAAACCGTTGCGGTGGCAAC
>JANMDF010000109.1:0-3214 GCA_031376145.1 Alphaproteobacteria bacterium | reverse complement strand
GGCCAAGCATATATCTGGTTATCTCTGTTTCAATCCACTGCCACCCCGAAGGGTGACAGGAACCAGAGTACGAACAATCATTAAAGGATATATGCAATGTTTCAATCCACTGCCACCCCGAAGGGTGACAGGAACTTGATGCCTTCGTGCGCAAAGGCAAAATCTTCAATGTTTCAATCCACTGCCACCCCGAAGGGTGACAGGAACCCAAGCGCACGGGCATGGTGCGGATCATTATTCTGTTTCAATCCACTGCCACCCCGAAGGGTGACAGGAACCCGCTGGATGACGGCCAGGCATATATCAGCAACTGGTTTCAATCCACTGCCACCCCGAAGGGTGACAGGAACCCCGCCCTTATAAACCAATTAAAAATACTACATTTTTAAGAGGCATCATGCGAACGGAGTAATACTTCATTCTTCACATCCTGTGTTCAATGCCAAGCATTATTATCTGTCCCGCAGAAACACCGCACAAATTGGTGCAACGCGAACTCTGCAGCATTTTTACAGTCACTAGGGGTTCGCGTATTTTAAGACTTCTTATACAATCAGCGTATCCTCAAAATCGACAGCCTTAAAGCTGCCATATTCTTTGATGTGCAACTCAACTGGCTCTTTCAAGCGGTAAAAACGCAGGCAGTCTTCTTTTTCGTTGATTTCCGCCAGCAGTTTTCTTTCCAGTTCTTCATATTGCATCAAGGTGACACGGCATTCAAATACTGATTTTTGCACGCGTTGACCAATTTTTTCGCACACCTTTGCTACACGACGTAACCGCCTGCGCCCCGCAGAGGTTTCAGTGGAGACATCATAGCACACAATTACCATCATCTCAGCGCACCAGAAACGGCATATACGTTTCAGCCTCACCGCGTACTACCCTTGCTAACAAGCGCGCCTGAATCATCGGCACTAGCCCCAAGGCCACTTTCTGCCCTGTTAAGGAATGCAGGATTTCCTCTTTCTTGCGTTCCTGATAGGCAACAATCAACGCTTTTCGGGTATCATCGGCAATCATTACCGCGCCCCCATCGCGAAAGTCAAAATCGGCGGCTTTTATTTGGTTGCGGTTGATAAGTGTTAAAGCAATGCGGTCGGCAAGGATCGCACGGAACTCCTCCATCAGATCCAGCGCCAACGACGCTCGCCCCGGGCGAACGGCATGAAGAAACCCCAATTGCGGATCTAAGCCTGCTGTTTCAATCGCTGAACGGCAATCATTCATTAACAGGGCGTAGAGAAATGAAATCAGCGCGTTAAATCTATCCAGTGGTGGGCGGCGGGTGCGGCCATTCATAGCAAAGTCGGCGCGATATTCTGTTTTAATCAACAAGGGTGTGGCGGCAAACCACGTTTTAGCAGCATCACCTTCAGCAGCACGCAGCGTATCCAGATTTTCAAGGTGCGGAAGTTTCCGCACGATGTGCCCCAGATACACCGCCGCCCGCCGTAGTTCGGGAATTGAGGCAGGATCAGGATCTGTGCTGTCCCGCGCACCGCGCAGCAACAGGAAACGGGCATTGCGGATTTTCCCTGCAATCATACTGGCGGCGACACGGCGGCAAAAATCGGGGTCATCGGCACGACGGAAATGGGCTTGGCGCAGAAAAATATTGCCGCTGGTTGCCCCTTCTACCCGTGCGCGGAACCGTCCCGCATAATCTAGCAGTACCACGCCTATGCCCGCTTCCGCACATCGCTGCATGGCAGGCAGTGTTACGATAGTATCATTTAGGCAGACTACCGTGCCGATGTGGTGCAACGGTACTTGCAATTTCTTCTCACCGTCCACCTCTACCCGCAGGGTGTCGTTATCAAGGCAAAGATAGGATTTTTCTTGGGTGATGTAGAGTGTATTCAAAAGCACCGCCATAGCTAAACCTCATTATCATCAATGTTGAAAAGGCTATCTAAATGTAAGTGCTGGCTAGCAGTGAGTGCTTGGGGCTGACAGATGTCTACAAGTGAGCATTGATTGCAGCGTTTGTCATTCACGGGTGGCGGTAGAACGCCACTGGCCTGAACTGCTCGAATCCCCGCCAAGGCTTCCAGCATTTGCTCCCGCAAGGGTGTATCAATCTTTACCTCGCGGCGGTGGCGGGAACTTGCGTGGTAAATCGCCCCCTTGGGAACAGCAATGTTCAGCATTTCCTCTAAACACACGGCCTGGCCTGCCAACTGCAGCGCATCGTGCAGCGTCTCGCGCCGCGTGCCATGCTTGTATTCCACCGGATACACGGTGCCGTCTTTGTGAAACTCCACCACATCCGCCTTGCCGATAAGGTTATATACAAGGGAATACAATGGCAATGCCCGCGCCACCCGCACGCCCTTTTCCTGTTTTGTAGCGGGGTCATCCACCAGCGCATGCACCGCCTGCCCGCGTAAGGTATGGAGGTTTTCGGCGAACTGCTGTTCCAGATGGATAAGCGCATACTGGCGCGGACAGTAGCTGTAGTGTTGTAGAGCGGAGAGGGGGATGGGGTCTGTCGTCATAGTGCCCTCATAAGAAGGCAGCACCCCGAAGGATGCTGCCCGATTTTCTTACAACCCACTGTCCCCCGCAGGGGGACAGGAACGTATCAACTTCGATACAAATCATCATATGGTTTCAATCCACAACCAAGGAGTGGCATTTACTCGGTGGCATTGACCGAGAGATGCCCCAAAGAGTGAGGCTGTTTGGTACGCAGCCAGATTATCTCGTGTTCGGACGAGCATCTTTTGGAAGGAAGCCCGTTTTTTCCCAGTGCACACGCAACACACCCTTGGTTGAGAAGAGAGCCTAACCTTTAAGATTGCTGAGCACAAGGCCTATTTTTTTTCCATATTATTATGTGTATTGTATAATAATCTGCAATTAGATTTTACTATGAATTTGCTACAATTTTTATCAATTCGACTCCCGCCGGCAACCCCGCCTCATCTACCGTTACGGTGTAGTCGGCAAAGCTGCGAGGTATATCTACCTCGGCTCGTTTTTCCACTTTGATCAGTTCAAACAAGACATATGGAGCCGCATCACCCCACTTGCAGCTATGCTTGAAAGCATAAAACCCACGGAGATTTACTTGGGTGCGTGCCGCCGATTGATCATGCCAGAACATCTTTTCAATCGCTTCAAGCAACACTTTTAAGTCAGCTTCTGAAAAGCCAGTTTTTTCAGCGTATCCTGCGGAAATATACCCATGTCCTCGATATAACCCATA
>JANMDF010000108.1:0-2724 GCA_031376145.1 Alphaproteobacteria bacterium | reverse complement strand
TAAATCCGGCATGACGCAGCGTGGTTGATAGCGCAGTTAAATTTGCAGCCGGATCTTAGAGGCTAGCCAGATAGCGTTCTGCATCCAGTGCTGCCATACATCCAATACCGGCAGCGGTAACTGCCTGGCGGTAAATGGGGTCACACACATCCCCAGCGGCAAATACACCCGGGATGTCGGTTTTTGCAGAATCAGGATGCCGCAGCAGATAGCCGGCAGCATCCATGGGTAATTGTCCTGCAAATAACGCCGTTGCCGGTTGATGGCCAATAGCGATAAAGACGCCGTCTATTTCCAGGTGCTGCACAGTCCCATCCTGTGTGTTGCGTAACTGCAAATGCGTTGCGGCGGGTAGCGCGGGATCACCAACAATTTCATCAACTACACTGTTCCAGATGACCGACACTTTGGGATTTTTAAACAATCGATCCTGCAGAATTTTTTCGGCACGAAAATGATCGCGGCGATGAATGACCGTCACTTTAGCGGCGTGGTGCGTCAGGTACAGGGCTTCTTCCACTGCTGTGTTCCCGCCGCCAATCACGGCAACATGCCTGTTTTTGAAGAAAAAACCATCGCACGTCGCACAGGCGGATACGCCAAAACCCTGATATTGGGACTCGCCAGGAATGCCCAGCCATTTTGCCTGAGCACCCGTGGCAATAATAACGGCATCCGCCGTGTGCGTCTGCTGATCATCAGTGACCACCTGAAAGGGTCGCACCTGAAGGTTTACAGAAATCACCGTAGTATATACAATTTGCGTGCCCACATGCAGTGCCTGATCACGCATCTGCTCCATCAGCCAGGGGCCTTGCACTGCTGTGGCAAAACCAGGGTAGTTTTCAACTTCTGTTGTGATCGTCAGCTGGCCGCCAGGTTGTCCACCGGTCAGTATCACAGGCTGCAAATTTGCCCTCGCGGCATAAATTGCGGCGGTATACCCGGCAGCTCCTGCCCCAATTATTAAAAGTTTATGATGAAGATTTTCTTTTATTGTCATGATTAAATTGTATAATATTTTTGTTGTTCGCATCTGCACAAAATATGCTGCAATGCAATAAAAAGTGCGGTATACTTACTATGTATATAGACGTGCAAATACCATCATTCCAAACAAATTCGTAAAGATCACTGACATTCATGCGCTTTAAAACGTTTAAACTTGATGCGATTGATCTTCAGATTCTAAGCCTGCTGCAGCAGCATGGCCGCATGAGCAACGTTGATCTGGCGAAGCGCATCGGGATGTCAGCACCACCCTGCCTGCGTCGCGTGCGCGCCTTGGAAGAAGCAGGCTTCATCACTGGTTATCATGCGGTGGTGCATGCCAGTTTGCTGGGCTACAGTATTATTTCCTTTGCGCAGATCAATTTACAGGATCAGAACGATGTTGCCTTGCGAGCGTTTGAGAATCTGGTGGAGCAATGGCCAGAGGTGCGCGAGTGCCATATGTTGGCGGGCGATGCTGATTTTATGTTACGGGTCGTCGCCAAAAACTGGGATGACTACCAGTCCTTTTTAACCAAGCGTCTGACATTGGCACCTAATGTCAAATCCGTAAAAAGCCACATTACCGTGCGTTCTGTAAAAACCGAACCGGGCGTACCGCTCGTGGACATGACGCCACATCTGCAGGCGGCAGAATAGTTGCTCTCTGACCTGGCTGTGCTATAAGTGCTCCTGATAAACGAGGATCATATGCTGCGCACAAACCTTACCAATGCCATGAAAGATGCCATGAAAGCGGGCGATAAGGCACGCCTGTCAACGGTGCGACTCATCCTTGCAGAATTGAAGCTCAAAGATATTGCCAATCGCGATGAAAACAGCCGTGAAGGCGTGCCAGATGCGGACATTTATAAAATGCTGGAATCCATGGTCAAAAAACGTCGTGACAGTATCGAAATGTATGAAAAAGGCGGCAGGCCAGATATTGCCGCACAAGAACAACAAGAAATTCTTGTTATTCAAGAGTTTATGCCAAAAATGTTAAGTGATGCTGAAGCAGGTGCCGCGATTATTAAGGCCATTCAAGAAGTCGACGCCAGCAGCATTAAAGACATGGGCAAAGTCATGACGTACCTGCGTGAACACTATGCCGGACAGATTGATCTGGGTCAGGCGGGTGGGCAGATTAAGGCGAAGCTGTCGGCGTGATAACCTTCAAGACTTGCACATCAGCCTGAAGACTGGATCCCCGCATCGTAATGACGGTTTCGTTTAAAGCGTTGTGCGCTGGTGTGCACATTAGTGCTTTTGTATAGGCTTAAGATCCCCGTGCAGGCTTAATAAACGCCGCTCCGACACCAGGCTGCTCTTCAATACGCAGGTTCTGTTCACGCCGCGCTTTTAACAGGCGTTCCGTACTGATGTCATCAAAACGCCAGGCGGTATCGTCAACCAGCATGGCCGTTGCCGGCTTGCTGTCTGCACCAAAGCTCCAGCCAAAACGCACCTGTGCGGCCAGCACGGCGTCGTTGATATTGTCATCTGTTCGGGACAATTCCACTTCGGTATAGCGGAAGGGGTTCAGGGTAATAGCAAAACGTTCCCCATCAATATCGCCCGGCACGGCCACCGTGTCATAATAGAATTTTTTGGCATACAATCGTGCCCAGGGCATGTACGGTACCTGGACGCCGAGTTCATAATCACTGCCATCCAGTGCGCGATCGTTAGAGCCATTATCAGCAGCCCGCTGACCTGAAAATGCATTATAAA
>JANMDF010000102.1:0-1865 GCA_031376145.1 Alphaproteobacteria bacterium | reverse complement strand
GCGATGTTTTCAGAAATCACGCGCAGACGCATGCTCTGGGCTTTTAACCCTGAAGCAGAGACCTGCATGGCATTATTAAGTTCCATAAGCCTTTACCTCCCTCAACCACCAGGCCCTTTGACGGCCATTTGCAGCATATTGGTATATTTCTTATATAGCTGTGTGCTGATTTTATAGTGATCGTTGTTGTCTGACAGGCGCAACATCTGTTCTTCCAGCGTCACGCCGTTGCCGGTGGGCTGGACCTCAAAAATTTTTTTATGGCGATCCAGGGCATAACTGGTGCGCGTTGCTGTACCCTGCATACCACCACCCTGGGAGGAGCTTAATGCCAATGGTGTCCCTACATCACGCGATGACTCCAGCACCTTACGAAAATCCAGCTCTTTCAAATCGAGGGCTTTATAATCCGGCGTATCGGCATTGGCGACATTCTGCGCCAGCAGACGCTGACGCTCGCCCAGCCAGTCCATGTTGGCTTTCAGACTTTTGAACAGTTTCAGATTGTTCATGTCCATGAAAATACTGCACCCTTTACTTGCGTTCAGCAATGGCTATTATGCCGCCAGACCCGTTAACGAACCGTAAACATATGCTCTATCTTGTCCGCAAAATCGGCGAAAGCATCATCATTAATGATGATATTGAGATTCAAGTCACTGAAGTCCGTGGCAAAGCTGTAAAACTGGGCATTCAGTTTCCTAAAAATGCCACCGTCCTGCGCAAGGAATTATTTGAGAAAATTCAAAGCGAGAACAAGGCGGCTTCTCAGGATACAGCCGGCATGTGGGGGCGTTTGTTTCCCAAAAAAACGGAAACGCCTGGTGGGTAAATTACATATTGCCTGTGCGTCAACTTTATCGTAATCCGTGTCAATCATCCCCAAGGAGGTGTTCATGCTGCAGGAATTTAAGAATTTTATCGCCCGTGGCAATGTGCTGGATCTGGCCGTTGGTATTATTATCGGTGCTGCATTTACCACCATCGTAAATTCCCTGGTAAATGACATGCTGATGCCCCCGATTGGGATGTTGATGGGTGGCATTGACTTCAGTAATTACTTCCTGAACCTTGGCAGTGTTGAGTATGCTTCCCTGAAAGCCGCTAAAGATGCCGGTGCACCCATCATCGCCTATGGTGCCTTTATCAATACAATAATTAACTTCCTGATTGTTGCCGGTGCTGTGTTCCTGATCGTGCGTCAGGCTAATAAAATTGTTAAAAAAGCTGACGCCACACCTGCTGCTCCAACCCCAAGCGAGGTTCTGCTGACGGAAATTCGTGATCTGCTGAAGAAGTAGGCCATTGCACACCCCTGCCCCACTCAATATTGGCGTTCTGATTTCCGGTAATGGCTCCAACCTGCAGGCGTTGATTGATGCATGCGCGGATGGCCGCATTCATGGCAGGATCAATCTGGTATTATCGAATAAAGATACTGCTTATGGTCTGGAACGCGCCAGAAAATCCGGCATTCCATGCGCCGTTATCCGTCACAGGGATTTTGACAGCCGCGAAGCATTTGATGCAGCCATGACCCGTATGTTGCACGAACACGGCGTGGATTTTGTGTGCCTGGCAGGATTCATGCGGCTGGTTACCGATACATTTGTGGATGCCTGGCACAACCGCCTTATTAATATTCATCCTTCACTACTACCGGATTTCAAGGGTCTGGACACCCACGCCCGCGCCATTGCGGCGGACTGTAAAACCCACGGCTGTACGGTACATTATGTGCGTCCGGCCATGGATGAAGGCCCGATTATTATGCAGGCCAGCGTGCCTGTTTTACCGGGTGACACCCCGGAAAGCCTGGGGGCGCGGGTACTGGAACAGGAGCATATTTGCTATGTTGCGGCTGT
>JANMDF010000087.1:0-1789 GCA_031376145.1 Alphaproteobacteria bacterium | reverse complement strand
TCGGTCATGGGTTGCTCTGTTGCTGGAGCAAACTGCTCAATTTTTGCGGCAGTATTACTGTCAGTACTCAATCGGCTGTAAACTTCCATATCCTGATACGGTACTTTCAGGCCTTCAGGATCTTCGGGGCGCACGCGGGTTGTCGGTGTTTCTGCGGCAATAATAGGCAGGACTGTCTGTGTGGCATTGTCTTTGCCTTGATTATAGGTGAATAGCAGCAGGCCAGCAAACGCAGCAACAGCAATCAGGACATAGAGTGTGCGGCGCGACTTTCGGCCAGTCTGTTCCGGGTCGTGATCATCATAGAATGAACTGGGCATACGGGGTTTTAAACTGTCATCTTTTTCAGCGGTATTGCCGTACATATCACATTTCCTCAACAGGTGTCACGCCTAACAGGTGCAGACCATTGGCAATGACCATCGTCACTGCCTGAATCAGGGTAAGTCTTGCACATGTGCGCCTGCTTTCTGCGCTAGCACCTTTTTCTGCTTCAATAAAGCGCATTTGTGTATTTTCTCTGCCTTTTTGCCACAGAGTGTGGAAATTTTGCGCGATTTCACCCAGGTAAAAAGTCAAGCGGTGCGGTTCATGGTTCAGTGCTGCACCTTCCAGCAGTTTCGGCCAGCCTGCCAGCACTTTAATCATCGCCAGTTCTGCATCCTCAACCAGCAAACTGGTGTCCGCCTGCTTCCAGTCATCTGGAGTATACCCAAGGGTCTGTGCATGGCGCAGTACAGAATGGCAGCGGGCATGGGCATACTGCACATAAAACAGGGGATTGTCCTTGCTTTGTTCCAAAGCAAGGCTGAGATCAAAATCAAAAACCGCATCATTTTTGCGTGTTAACATCATGAAGCGCAACGCATCTTTACCAATTTCATCAATCAGATCGCGGGCGGTGACAAAAGTGCCGGCGCGTTTTGACATTTTAAACGGCTGGCCGTCCTTAAACAGATTAACCAACTGGTTAATTTTAATGTCCAGATGCACCTGGCCATTGCTGAGCGCGGTTGAGGCATCCTGCATCCGTTTAACGTACCCAATATGATCAGCACCCAGGAAAATGACCTGCTCGGTAAACCCGCGCCTGAATTTATCCAGCATATAGGGCATGTCGCTGGCAAAATACGTCCAACTGCCATCGCTTTTCTGCAGGGCACGATCCTCATCATCGCCAAACTGGCTGGCACGGAACAGCGGCAGGATTTCAGGTTTCCAGTCCGCTGGATCAATCCCTTTAGGTGGTGGCAAGACGCCTTCGTAGTACAGGTTCTGTGTCTTCAGAATGTCAATGCAGGCCTGCATACCATTATTCGCAAGCATTGCCGCCTGTGAGCTGAAAACATTATGCTGTACCCCTAAAGCCTGCAGATCATTTTTGATGAGCGTCATCATCGCTGCAATGGCTTCTGATGCCATGGGCGATAGCCACTGTTCTTCAGGCAGATGCTGCCACTTTACGCCATCACGTGCGGCAAGATCCTGTGCCGGTGCAATCAGATAATCACCTGGGTAGAGACCCTCTGGCATGGTATCCAGGGACTCGCCTAATGCCTGGCGATACCGCCAGTGCAGTGATCTTGCTAACTGGTCAATCTGACCACCGGCATCATTGATATAATATTCACGGGTAACATCATACCCGACGGCTACCAGGATATTGCAGAGTACATCACCAACCACCGCACCGCGGGTATGCCCCAGGTGCAATGGGCCGGTGGGATTAGCGGAAACGTATTCAACGTTGATGTTCTGGCCGGCAGCAACGCGGGTATGGCCGTAATTC
>JANMDF010000067.1:0-5405 GCA_031376145.1 Alphaproteobacteria bacterium | reverse complement strand
TATGGTATTAGTTTTTCCAGGCATGATGCCCGATTGAATACTCAAGGTTGATGTTTGTGTTGTACCAATCGCACATGGAGCCGTGATAACCTGCTGCAGGCGTTCTGGAAACTGCTGCCATAATATTGGTAATTTGGGTAGTGCGTCCAAAACGCGGTTAACAGATTCCGGAATATAGTAATATGGATCTTGATTACCCCAAACTTTTGATCGCCTAGAGTACTCTTGCAGCGGCAGCGGTGGCGGTTCATTACAATCTTTTAAACGCTCATGTACCCTATCAATAATCTCTGCCACAGACATAAGACAACCTCAATAGAGAGCATCATACTGCTTTAAAAATATTTTGCATGTGATGAATATCACATGCCTGCCATAAATTTTTCCAGCCAGTGAATATTATAGTCACCGCTTTTGATAGCGTCAGCATTCAGCAACCGCTGATGTAAGGGTGCATTACAGTTAATGCCCAGAATGGCGTATTCTTCGAGCGCACGTTGCGCACGGGCAATAGCCTCAGCGCGGGTGGGGGCATGGACAATCAGCTTGGCAATCAGGCTGTCATAATGTGGTGGCACCATATACCCGGCATAAGCGTGGGAATCCACCCGTACACCGGGCCCACCTGGCGGGTGGTATGTCGTGATCAAACCAGGACTGGGGATAAAGGTTTCAGGATGCTCGGCATTAATCCGGCACTCGATGGCATGGCCACGAAACACTATATCTTCCTGACGGATAGATAGCTTTTCACCAGCGGCAACGCGGATTTGCTCCTGCACCAGATCAACACCGGTGATGGCCTCGCTGATGGGATGCTCTACCTGCAGGCGGGTATTCATTTCGATGAAATAGAACTGCCCATTTTCAAACAGAAACTCAAATGTACCGGCGGTATAGTAACCAATTTTACGGGCGGCTTCCACAGCCAGGTTACCAATAAAATGGCGTTGCTCAGGCGTTAGCCCTGGTGACGGGGCTTCTTCCAGCACTTTCTGGTGACGGCGTTGCAAAGAACAATCGCGCTCTCCCAGATGTACACAGTTGCCGAAACGATCGCCAATCACCTGAATTTCAATGTGGCGCGGTGCGGCCAGGTATTTTTCCAGATATACCTCGGGATTGCCGAAATGCGCCTGGGCTTCGGCACGCGCCAGATCATATGCTTCATCAAGTTCGCTGGCATTCCAGGCGACTTTCATGCCTTTACCACCTCCGCCGCCGGAAGCCTTGATCAGCACGGGATAGCCAATTTTTTCTGCACAACTGCGTGCCGCTGCAACCGTATCCAAACTACCTTCGGAACCGGGAACCACCGGAATACCGGCGGCAATCATCGCCTGCTTGGCGGTAATTTTATCACCCATGATCCGGATATGTTCCGCACTGGGGCCAATAAAGGTAAAGCCGTGCTCCTCTACAATTTCAGCAAACTGTGCATTCTCAGCCAGGAAGCCAATGCCCGGGTGAATAGCATTCGCCCCCGTAATAGTGGCAGCGGACAGTAGCGACGGAATATTCAGGTAGCTGTCTTTTGACTTGGCAGGGCCAACGCACACACTTTCATCCGCCAGGCGTACCGGCATGGACTCGGCATCAGCGGTGGAATGGGCAACAACGGTGGCAATCCCCATTTCTTTACAGGCACGGTGAATGCGTAACGCCACTTCACCGCGATTGGCAATCAGGATTTTTTGAAACATCTATTCGATGACCAGCAGCACTTCATTATATTCAACCGGCTGACCATCGGTGATCAGGATACGGGTAACAGTGCCGCTCTTGGCGGCCGGAATGGGATTCATGACCTTCATGGCCTCAATAATCAGCAGGGTCTGACCAACCTGTACGGTATCGCCAACCTTGATAAAAGCAGGCGCACCAGGGCGCGGGCTGAGATAGGCATTCCCAACCATTGGAGAATTCACAGCACCCGGGTGGCTGGCGGTTATTTCCGCATCAGTCTTTATATCATTGGCAGGAGCCGGCCAGTTCTGGGGAGCTGGACTGACGGCAGAAGGGGCAAGAAACGTGGTCTCGTGGCGCGATTTTGCCACCCGGATTTTAAAATTTTCCTGCTCAATTTCAATTTCGCACAAGCCGGTTTCATCCAGCAGGGAGGCCAGCTGGCGCACCAGATCACTATCAAGGGAAGTTTTGCTCATTGTTTTATGTGTCATGACTGATTCAATTGCATCTGCATTGCGTGTAACGCCAAAACATAGCTTTGCAAGCCAAATCCGCATATCACGCCAACGGCAAGCGGCGCAACATGGGAATGATGGCGGAAAGCCTCGCGGGCAAAAATATTGGAGAGATGTACCTCGATAATCGGTTGACGACACAGGCGCAAAGCATCATGCAGAGCAACGGAAGTATGGGTGTAGGCCGCGGCATTGAGAATCAGGCCACCGGCTTGAATGGCGGCATCCTGCACCCAGGTTACCAGTTCACCTTCCAGGTTACTTTGCCGGAAATCAATTTTCAAACCCAGGCTCTTTGCGGTCTGCTCGCAGGCGGTTTCAATGTCCTGCAGGGTGGTGTGACCATAAATATCAGGCTCACGTGTCCCCAACCGGTTCAGGTTGGGGCCGTTGAGAATCCAGATGGGCTTAGAATTTTGCACAACAGTTACTGACGTTTTTTGGCGATAATCTCTTCAAGATGCGCCTTGTCAACGGCTCCCGGCACAAATTCATTACCAATCAGCATGGCAGGTGTACCGCGCACCTGTAAGGCATTGGCGTATTTCATATTCTGATCAATCCGTGCTTTGACCTCTTCACCGTCAGCATCACGCTTGAGGCGGTCAACGTCCGCACCCAGGCTTTTTGCCGTGCTAAGCAGCAGATCTTCGTCAATAGCGCGACCAGCCGTCATGATGGCATTAAAGAAATCCGCATACTTTTTTGGTTGCTGCAGATTGAAAGCCAGCGCCATTTTTGCAGCGGTAATGGACGATGGCCCCAGAATCGGGAAATCAATAAACACCACCTTTAAATCTTTGTCTTCTTTTTCAAGCTCCATAATGGTGGGAGCGAGTTTATGGCAGTAGCCGCAGTTGTAGTCATAAAACTGTACCAGCGTGACGCTGCCATTCGGATTGCCCGCATAGGGTACGGACGTATCATTTTTCAACTTTTCGTTAACGTCGGCAATCGCACTGTTACGCTGTTCATTCTCGGCGGCCTGCTGTTTTTCCTGATAGGCCTTGAAGGCATCTACGACCAGTTCAGGTTTTTCGGTGAGGGTTTTCTCAATCAGGGCTTCAACGGCTCGGGTCTGCTCGCTGGTCAGGGGCGCTGCTATGGCAGGTATTGTAAATAAAACTGTTGCAGCAATGGCAGGAATGAAACGCATTTTTTACTCTCCTTGTTCTTCAGGGGGTTCAGTGTACGCAAAATCGGGGTCTTGTTCCAGGGCTTTTTTCAAATCGTTGAGCCGCAGACGTTCTGTCCCGGTTTTCGGCAACAGTTTGTCGGCCTGGCGCACAAACAGGGCGAGATCAGCCGTATTACGGTTGCTGTACGCCAGTTCAGCCAGTGCCAAGGTGGCACGCGGCTTGTCATCCAGTTTGCCGTATGCCTGGCTGGTCAGCATCCAGGCATTGCCGTTATCAGGCTCCCGGGTTGTCATTTTCTTCAAGATAACTAAGGCATCACGGGCGCCATTATTTGTGCGTGAACGCTCATTCACTAAGCATTGCGCATAACCAAACGCAATAGTAACTGCCTCAGGTTTAAGGCTGTATGCCTTCGCATAGAGCGGCAGTGCCTGATCAATCTTGCCAAGTTTATAATACAACTCACCCTGCATTTCCGTCAGATACGGATCCCCTGGAAACTGTTGGTACAGCTGCTGCATAAGCCTGTCGCCCGCCTGCTGATCCGGCAGGCGGTACAAGGCTACGGCACGGGCGTATTCTTTGCGCAATCGTATCAGCGGGTCTTTTTCGGTATCAGTATTCTGGGTATCATTTAACACCACCTGTGGTGCCACCAGAAAACCGGTCAGTTTACCCCGCATCCGGGCATGCCGTTCATCAAGTTGTTTTTTTAAGACAATTGGCAGGATGGATGGAAGGTTGGAAGTAGCAACGGCTTTCTGTAAAATACCCAGACGCTCCGGCAAGGCTGGGTGGGTCAGCAGGTAAGGGTTATAACTGTCGGGACTACGCCAGAACGTCTGCTTATCCAGCAGTGTCATGAATTCCAGCAGTGGGCGTGGTGACAGATTCATCCGCTGTAAAAACGTGATCGCTGCCTGATCCGCTGCACTTTCCTGGGCACGGGAATAGCGCAGCAAGGTGCGTTGCGAAAGCTGCAGCCCACCGGTTATCACGGCAAGTCCGGCATCAGGACGTCCACCGACCGCCGCTGCCGCACCCAGGACATAGGAGGCAATCATTGCCGTTGACGATTTATTCAATTGATCACCAAAGCGTGCCAGATGCCCACCGGCCAGATGGCCAACTTCGTGGGCAATCACCCCCATCACCTGCTCCGGAGTTTCCGCTTTTAATAATAAGCCCGTATGAAGGAACAGCCGCTGGCCACCGGCCACAAAAGCATTAAGAGCAGGATCGTTGACCAGATGAATACTGACCGCATCCGGATTCAGCCCTGCAACCTTAAAAATCGGCATCGCGTAGACGTGCAGGGTTTCTTCGATTTCAGCATCACGGATCAAGGCGACCGCCAGCGCGGGCTTATTCCAGGCGAACAGGGCAAAAAATAAGAAAAAAGCTGGAAACTTGAGGATTTTCTGCATATTCAAACAGGAAAATAGGAATGTATAGCCATGGAAACACTGCCTTTAGCACACCGTGCTCGCCAAGTCGCGCCCTTTCTGGTGATGGCCATGCTGCGGGACGCCTGTCAGATGCAGGCAGCGGGCAAAACGGTCTATCGTCTGGAGGCAGGACAACCCGCATTACCAGCACCACAGAGCGTGACGCGTGCAGTGATCGAACGGCTGGCAACAGATCCCATGGCTTATACCGAATCTAAAGGCCTGCTGGCGTTGCGTCAGGGTATCTGTGATCATTATCAGGCGCAATATGGCATTATAGTTTCGCCTGAACGCATTCTAATCACTCCTGGTTCCAGTGGGGCGTTTATCCTGGTTTTTGCCGGATGTTTTGATGTGGGCGATCGTGTTGGCCTTGCCGTACCTGGCTATCCCGCATATCGCCATATCTTTACCAGTCTGGGTATCGAGACAGTCTCCATTCCTGCCGGTGCAGCAACTCAGTACAAAATTACGGTGGAAAACCTTGAAAAGGCTGGAAAACTGGATGGCCTGGTGCTAGCCAGCCCTGCTAATCCCACCGGCACGATGCATACAGCCAAAGAATTGCAGGTGATCAGTGATTACTGTAGGGCACAGGGAATCCGATTGATTTC
>JANMDF010000021.1:0-2971 GCA_031376145.1 Alphaproteobacteria bacterium | reverse complement strand
GGTGCTGATCCCGCCACGATTCTTGCGGCAGTTACGCCCATCCCAGATACTTTATCGGAATATGCCTTTGCCGGCCTCTTACGTGGCCAACGAACACGTTTGACGCAGTGCATGGGCAATAAACTGCATGTACCCGCCAGTGCAGAGATTATTTTAGAGGGTTATCTTGAGCCAGGAGAAGAGGCTCCTGAAGGGCCTTATGGTGATCACACCGGCTATTACAACAGCGTGGAACCGTTTCCAGTGTTTCAGATCAGTGCAATCACCATGCGCAAAAATCCCATTTATTTATCAACATATACCGGCAAACCCCCGGATGAACCATCGATTCTGGGAGAAGCACTGAACGAGGTCTTTATTCCGCTGCTGCAACAGCAGTTTCCCGAGATTGTCGATTTCTGGTTGCCCCCAGAAGGCTGCTCTTACCGTGTGGCAATCGTCAGTATGCGTAAGGCCTATGCTGGCCATGCCAGGCGCATTATGATGGGCGTGTGGTCATATCTGCGCCAGTTTCTGTACACAAAATTTGTCATTGTAGTAGACGCAGATATTAATTGTCGCGACTGGAAAGAAGTCATCTGGGCAATATCCACCAACATGGATCCGGTACGCGATTGTATGATGGTAGAAAGCACGCCCATTGATTACCTGGATTTCGCTTCTCCAGTTTCTGGTCTGGGTAGTAAAATGGGCATGGACGCAACCGCTAAACTACCTGGAGAAACAACCCGCGAATGGGGGAAAGCGATTGTCATGGATCAGAATGTGGTGGCGAAAATTGATGGGTTGTGGGAGAGTCTTGGCTTATAGCTGATTGCGAAGTTAACTACACTATCAACCACGCTGCGTCATGCCGGATTTATTCCGGCATCCATTAAATAATAAAGCATTTTTAATGCTTTGAATAGATTCCGGCACAAGGCCAGGGCGATTTAAAAGTTGTTTTTTGGCTGGATTGCTTCGGCTTACGCCTCGCAATGACGGATAAGCATGTCATTGCGAGCCATGCCTTCAGCAGGCATAGCCTGCCAGGCGAGGCGTGGCAATCCAGACTTTTAAAACGCCCTGGCACAAGGCCGGAATGACGCGGGGTGGTTACACGTCTGCAATTAATTATTCAACCAGCTATAACGCATGATACCGGAGATCACTGATGCCCACCATTGAAATATACAGCAAACCCACCTGCCCCTATTGCATCAAAGCCAAGACGTTATTGACGGCAAAAGGCGTGTCCTTTGAAGATACAGACATCACCAAGCACCCAGAACGGCGCGATGAAATGATCCAACGCGCCAACAACCGCACCACGGTTCCGCAGATTTTTATTGATGGTCTGCACATTGGTGGCTGTGACGATCTGCATGCCCTGGAGGCATCCGGCAAGCTGAATACCTTGCTGGGGCTTTAGTTCCAGCGCAGCGTTAACCGAATATTATATGTTTTCCGGCACTGTAAAATAAGATCACCGTACAATGGCTTGCGGCGATCACAGGGAATTATTGATGATACAAGAAACGGTACAACCGTATATCGACAGTTTACATTCCCCTGCACATGCAGGGGAATCACTGGTCGATGTCATTAATGACCTGGCAATGCTGCAGAACAAAATGATGGTCGACGCCATGGCGTATCTACAGACCCGCCAGGCAACAGATGCCTTGACGAATCACGATGTCTGGGAAGAAACACCGGAATCCCGCACATCGAACAATATTTTTGCCAGCGGCGTTAATATCCCTATTTTACAGGCAGGTACGGGTCTGGTGCTACTCATCGAACATCCCACCCAGAATCCGACCGGCGATGTTCGGATGCAGTCTGTTGAGATGCATATACTGCGCCCGATCTTATCATGGGATCAGCGTCTGTTGTCGGGACACTGCATTGACATGGTTGCCGAATCACAAGAAAACCTTGGCTGATCTCTGTTCCTGCCGTATAAGCCAGCCAACACTGGTGTAAAACAATGTCCTGGCAGCAGAAACTTCAAAATATTCAAAAGCGATACGCCGATTTGCGTGAACAGCTGAGTGACCACATGGCCGCCAGTGGGGATGATTTTGCCAGGCTATCCAAAGAATATGCCGATCTTACCCCCATTGTTGAAGCGATTACCGCCTATCAGCAGCTGAATAAGGAAATGGCCGATACCCAGGCGATGCTGGCGGATAAAAGCCTGGATGCGGATTTTCGTCTCATGGCAGAAGAAGACCTGATGCGACTGAAAGACAGTCAGCCGGGCATCGAACAACAATTGCGCATCATGTTACTCCCCAAAGATGCAGCGGATGATCGTAATGCGATTATTGAATTTCGTGCCGGTGCCGGTGGTGAAGAAGCGGCGTTGTTTGCCGCCAGTCTGTACCGGATGTATCAACGCTATGTTGAAACCAATGGCTGGCGATGGGAGCCATTAAGCCTGTCTGATACCGGTATTGGTGGCTTTAAAGAAGCCAGCGCCAACGTTATTGGCAAAGGTGTTTTCGCGAAACTCAAATTTGAATCCGGGGTACACCGCGTGCAGCGCATTCCCGCCACCGAATCCGGTGGGCGTATTCACACCTCAACCGCTACCGTTGCCGTCTTACCGGAAGCGGAAGACGTGGATATTGATGTGCAGGAAAAAGATCTCCGTATTGATGTATTCCGCTCCAGTGGCCCTGGTGGACAATCCGTCAATACCACGGATAGTGCCGTGCGCATTACCCACATTCCAACGGGTATCGTGGTGCAGCAGCAGGATGAGAAATCCCAGCACAAAAATCGTGCTAAAGCCCTGAAAATCCTGCGTGCGCGCCTGTATGAAGCCGAACGCCAGCGTGTCGATGATGCACGCTCTGCTTCACGCAAAGGCCAGGTGGGCACTGGTGACCGCAGTGAACGTATCCGCACCTACAACTTTCCCCAGGGACGGGTGACAGATCACCGTATTAACCTGACCCTGTATAAGCTGGATCGTGTCATG
>JANMDF010000279.1:0-2808 GCA_031376145.1 Alphaproteobacteria bacterium | reverse complement strand
CAGATAGACAAAGGTATATCTGGCCAGCACATCCAGCGGTTGGCCACCACGTTCAAAATGAAAAGTATACAACCCTGTGTCCACAGCCACATCTCCGGCAAAGCGAATATGATCATCCTGCAGCGTAATGCGTTTTGGCTGCATCGCATGCAGACGGACAAAATAGGCCTCTATGGCTTTCGGTGTCGTGGCCATTTCATTGGCAAACGTGCCCCACAACACTGCATCCGGCGCATAAAACCGTTGCGTAATCTGTGCCGGCGTCAGGGTAAACTGATCCTCGCGCCACGCGGAAAAAGCAGCACGGATTTCAGAGTCACGCAATACAGGCAGAGACATCTTGCGCAACATAGGGGTTACGGTCGCCATAAATCCTCATATTTTTCGGGATTTTTTTTGAGAGTCTATTCAATCTGGGTGATTTAGCAAGCAGCAATCCACAGACTTGTCAGGAAAAAGCGATTCTGTTTCTCGCAGATACGCATCACCGACACGGCGATCCACATTGTCCACCCCAGATTAAGCATGCCGTTATAGCTGGTTGACAAATGAATTGGACATTTTCCAAAGCACCTGAAATTAGCAACCTGGATGCGGCTTTTTGCCACTTTCGAGAGATTTGTACGTTAACGTGTTCGCGCGCCCAGTTGAAAATACGGGTGGTTGATGCAGTCGGCCATGCTGTAGCCTTCAATACCAAACAATTCCCGCATGGCGGGGATTACGGCTTCGTCAGCGGCGCGTTTTTCCAAGGGGATGTTTCGGTAGTGATACAACCAACGCCAGTCGTCTTGGGAGATAGATTTATTGAGTGCTGCAACTGCAGTGTTGTAGTCATCCATGATCTTACAAAAGTCTTCGAAACTCTTGTCGCATACGGTGCTTATTACATGCGCATGATGTAGTTCATGTATCGTCATCAGTGTAATCAGTTCGTCAGGAAGCATAAAACCGCTGCCAAACTCGTTGTTCGTCACGCGCATTGCTACGCCAGGAACGATGGGATGGCGGGTTTTCCTGTTTTTATCATAGTCATTGATGTAGCTACTTTGAATGTATAGCTGCAACAATAAAGTTTCGCCGATTGAATCAACGTTAATACGCATGGCTAGATTACGAATTTGCGCCTCATGGGCACCAGCAGTTACCGGAACATCTGAGACCAATACAGGAAAACGATCCTCCATATACCGCGCCCCTGCAAGCATCGTATCGAAAAAGCCGTCCCATGCCTCGCGGGTCATGTCAGGGTTAACGCCCCGCGTTTTGGCCGCCATCAGGCAGGCATCGGTTTTTTGGGCTTCCAGATTGCGAATCAGGGATTGGATGGTCATTATGATCTGCTGCTTTCAAGGGCTTTCAGGTTGTCAACCACCTGCAACATCTCCGCTTTTTGCTGGTCACTGAGATCGATGCGGATTTTACCTGTTTTGACATCGATGAGCTTGGCATCCTGCAGGGCGGTGATGATGGCGTCCTGCTGTTCTGGTTGCAATTCATCAAAGTGATAGTGCTGCTTGGTTTCCAGAATGTTGCGCATGCCTTCAAAGAGGTCGTAATTCACCTGCATCTGGACAACATCACCGGGCTTCAGATTGTCATAGCGTGCAGGTTCATCACCCAGGTGAAATGGAATGATGCTCCAGTCGACAGCAAAACGCTCCACATGCGGCGGATTATTATCCGTGCTCAGGCCATCTGGAATGGTTGCGACATCAACAAAAAACTCTGTTGTGTAATAAGGAGAGCATGTTCTGTGACCATCGTCATCTGTGCGGCAATTTTCGCGACTTGTAGTGATGGTTTGGCGGTCGGTGACCATGCCCGTTACGACAGCTTGTGTATTGGCCTCAATCACGGCGGCGGATGCCGTTGTGACGGTTATTGTAGCTGCTGTTGCAAGTGCGGTAACGGTTTCGCTGTCCCACTCTATCTGGCTTAATTCACCAGCGATATCACCAACAACGTCTAATACAGAGACGGCAGCAAGGCCTGCGGCATTGGTCAGGACAACAGCCGCATCTTTCAGGGGTGCCAGGGCATTTGTGGTGCGCTGCAGATCATCCTTACCACGTTCCAGAAAAAAAACCGGATTACCGCGCACGAGTTCACGCACCATGAAGCCAGGTTCGTTTTGCTGCACCTGGGTAATGGCATTCTCAAAACGCTCTTGCAGCACCGGATATTGGTACATCAAGGCAATATTATCGGAACGATTTTCGGGATCCATCGCCTGTGTTGAGCCAAGCCTGCGATAGTCGTTAACCGCCAGCTTAACAGCCTCAGTGGCAATTTCAGACGGTAAATCTGCTGGCAACGCCTCAAGGTCGGTATCGGTAAACGGTACAATGTTCATAAATTCTCCATAGCTGATGTACAGGATAGCTAAGGCAGCCGTATGACGATGTGCGCAATATCACACTTGGCAACATTTATTGCCCTAGGAACGGATGTTCCACCGCTAACCCCATCATTTACCACGGAAATAAAAAAATAAAGAATTCATACTTTTTTTACTTGCCAAAGTGTGGGCACGAGACTAGAACATCACTCTCTGTCGCAGCCAAAACGCGGCAGACACAATCAAATACTTCAGATTCAGCCAAACAGAGCATTTGCCCTGTAAGGCTTTTTCGGCTCTTTGACATCGTTAATCTTTCGGGAAGGGATACGCTGGCAGCAGGTTAGGCTTGACTTAACTTGCACTAACGTATCTCTTTAATTAGACAAATACGTTTGTGCGAGAATTAAATTATTTAAGACATCCCGTCTTAATACAGAATCAAACTTGAGAGTTTGATCCTGGCT
>JANMDF010000249.1:0-12262 GCA_031376145.1 Alphaproteobacteria bacterium | reverse complement strand
CCCGGGGGGCGAGGCCCGTGTTAGCCTTCCTGGGGGGGTTATGTCATAAAAAAACACGCCCCCCCGCAGGACGGGCGGTGCAGGCTTTGCCTGCACGGCGGCGGGGGACAACCAGCCACCAGATCGGCGGCGCACTAGTCCCGATTACTGTCTATGGTTTTTTATTGTGTCGTAAGTCTGATGCGCCCTGATGATTGCATCAAATTCCGGCACATACTGCCCTAAAAGTATACTTTCTCCTGTAGGTGATACAGCATGCTCAAGGATGTCTTGTCGAATAACTGGATCCGTATCAGACCTTACATTTTTCAATATAATCTTCCCAATACCGGTCGTATGAAATAATTCATAGAGTTGCAGTTGATAGAAAGTGCTTATTTCTGAACCTAAGGATGCATCTTGCGCCAGGATTGTAAAGTCTTGCATATCTGCTGAAAAATCATTTTTAAGGCCTGAAAAATACCGATATGCGGATTCTTTAAACGCACCAGAGGGCATCAGCGCGGTAAGAAGGCAAAGATTTTTTATCTTATGGCGTATGGATTGCATGGCGTGCTGTCCTAAAAGAATGCGGTTATCATCCTTAAATTCCGGTCTTTTTGAATCTTTCAAGGCTTTTGTAGAGATGGATCGTACTTTCTCTAAAGCGTCATCGGGAAGCTTCGGCAAGAAACTACAGGCGATAATACTGTGTGCCACAGCATTAAACATTAATGCATACGCATTAGTAATAAACGTTTCTTTTTGTTCAGGCACGATTTCTTTGCACGCGTCAACGGATTTTGAAAGCATCAAGAGATCATAAAGAGGTATTTCTGAGCGATCACTGCCAGTAACCGTTGTACCGGTACTAGCATGTCCTAAAATTATATGTTGCAATAGACGTTCCAGACTTTTGGTATCGCCTAATTTTATCGTCCCCGGTTTGTTACGCTGCAAATGTTTTTCATATATAAGGCAAGCTGACATATTTTCAACGGCACCCAGCTGAACATGGGGATCCGTAGTTAGAGCCAAAGCTTTGTTATAACCCAGCAAATCCAAGAACTGCTGATGTGTAAAGTTATTAATATTTTTAATAAAAATAGACATTACTACATAATAAACATTTTATAAACAAATGCAATTTATTTTGCTCTATTTATGTGTTCCGTTTGGCGATTAGGATATACGCTTGCTAATCGCAACTACCGCACTGCCCCAGGTAAATCCTGCGCCCATGGCGGTCAGCAGGAGCGTTTGCCCAGACTTTAACTGGCCAGACGCCCTGGCATGTGCCAGCGCCAGTGGGATGCTGGCCGCCGACGTATTGGCGTGCTGATCAATGGTAACAATGACTTTTTCCATGGGCAGGCTCAATTTCTCTGCCACCGCCTGCATGATCCGAATATTGGCCTGATGGGGAATAAACCAGTTTATATCATTTATGGTCAACCCGTTGTGCTGCAGGGCAGTCTGGGCGGCCTCAACCATGCGCACCACCGCATGCCGGTATACTTCCTTACCATTCATCATGAGCTTCCCCACCAGATCGCTGCTGGAAGCACCGCCATTGGTACACAGCATGGCCTGCTGACTACCATCGGCAAACAGATGCGTGGATAAAATGCCACCGTTATCATCGCCAGCCTGTAAAAGCAACGCCCCCGCCCCATCACCAAACAGGACACAGGTGCTGCGATCATGCCAGTCAATAATGCGTGAAAAGGTTTCCGCGCCAATCACCAGAACGGTTTTATACTGGCCACTGCTAATAAAGCTGTTGGCTGTCGCCAGGCCGTAAACAAACCCGGAACACACCGCCTGCACATCAAAAGCCGCTGCTCGGCTTGCCCCCAGCAGTTGCTGTACCTTCACGGCGGTGGCGGGCATGGTGAGATCCGGCGTACTGGTGGCCAGGATAATCAGATCAATCTGATCCGCTGTTACGTCGGCATCTTTTAATGCGGCCAGCCCTGCTGCTGCTGCCAGATCAGAGGTTTTCTCGCCATCGGCTGCAATATAGCGCTGCGTAATGCCGGTGCGCTGGCGAATCCAGTCATCACTGGTTTCCAGGTATTCCGGCAGATCAGTATTACGCATGCACCGCACCGGCACATAAGAACCATAGCCGATAATATGCGCCCGCACGATCAGGCCGCCGCTTGTTTTTCGGCAAACAGGATACGCATCTGCTCCAGGCAGTTGCTCTGCATCAATTCCACCGCCACATCAATCGCCGCTGCAAAGCCCAATGCATCTGTGCCACCATGGCTTTTGAGCACAATATGATTAAGCCCCAGAAACACCGCCCCATTATACCGGCGGGGATCAAGGCGGTGGCGAAGTTTGTTAAAAGCCGGTCTGGCAATTAAATAGCCCAGTTGCGCCAGCATGGAGCTGCGGAAGGTCTGGCGGATATATTCAGAAATCAGTCGTGCCGTGCCTTCTGCTGTTTTCAGGGCAATATTGCCGGTAAAGCCATCGGTGACCACCACATCAACCTTGCCAGTAGAAATATCGTTGCCCTCAATAAAACCATAAAAATTAATATCAGGGTGCTGATCTTTCAGGATGCTGGCTGCTTTTTTCAGGTCTTCACGACCCTTCTGATGCTCAACGCCAACATTCAATAAACCCACGCTGGGATTATCCCAATTAAATACTGCCTTGCCGAACAGATGCCCCATGAGGGCAAATTGCGCCAGAATATCCCCATCACAATCAATATTCGCCCCCAGATCCAGCATCACAGTCTCACCGGTAAATGTCGGTAGAAACGAGGTAATTGCCGGACGACGCACGCCCGGAATAGTGCCAGATGCCATTTTGGCCAGTGCCATTAACGCACCCGTATTGCCAGCCGACAGAACGCCATGCGCTTCGCCCTTGGTGGCCGCCTGAATCGCATGATACATACTGCTGTCCCGCCCCAGGCGTAATGCCTGTGAGGCCTTCATGTCATCGGGAATGGCGGTTTTACAGTGCACCACGGTGCTGATGGACTGTAATTTTTTCAATGGCTTCAAGGAGCGCTCAATGCGCTCTGCATCACCGTAAAAAACAAACTGCAGGCCGGGGGTGCGTTCACGGGCAATATTCGCACCTTTAACGACAATATCAGGAGCGCGATCGCCGCCCATGGCATCAAGCGCTAAAATCAGGGTTTCGGCCATGATGTCGCCTTCCAAGCCTAATTATTATCAGACCTCTTGCAAAAGTCGCTAAGCAATCGGCGAAAAACGGCGCGGTTGAGCACCGAAGCGGCGTTGACTTTTTGGGTCAATGAGCATCGGAGCACAAACCAAGGCGTTTTGCAGCATTGCATAGTAGACTTTCGCAAGAGGTCTATTGATTGGCATCCTGGTCGGAAACAACGGGCTTACCATCATAGTAGCCACAGTGACGGCAGACATGGTGCGGCAGCTTCAGTTCGCCACAGTTGCCGCACTCAGCAGAAGACGTGGGCTTCAACGCATCATGGGCGCGACGCATTCCGCGGCGTGATGGGGTGGTTTTTCTTTTAGGAACAGCCATGACACTTACTCATTCAAATTCTACAGAACAACGGCGTATAGCGAAAAAAAATGGCCAACTCAAGGATATTGTTTGTGGAAACACTATTTTCTTACCACCTATCACTTTTGTCATCCCGAAAGCTAGTTTTCTCCATGAGCCTTGCGAATGGATAAGAAAAACAAGCTATTCGGTGATCAAGCACGTACATTCTGGTTTCCGGATAACAGGCTCATCTTCCAAGGCATAGCCTTGGATTCTCCTATGTTTCCGGAAAGACACTGATGCGTATCGGACAGTAAATCTTCCCAAAAAACTTGCCTGAATTTTTTTATTGGACGTGTTCTACAGGAACCTCTGCAAAAGGGGGTAATGTCATGCTGATCAAAACCGAAGACAAACGATTTGCAGCACTATCCGTTTTACCAGCGCCTGCGCGGCGAGTCGCCGGGAAGACGGAAATATCGTTATTGTGCATAAGTCCTGTACACGTCATACAGATGAACATCCGTAAAAATTACACCTGCTCTGGAGCAGGTGTTAAAAAAAATGGTGATAGTGTAAATTTATTTTACCGAATGTGGGATTTGTCACATTTTGCGTTGCGCAATTCTGCTAGAAAAATAGGTGAATCTTGAAAAATCAGATTCTTATTTTTAAATAGTGAAAGTCAATCTCATGAGACCGAACTCTTCCTTTGAACCTGCTGGATCACTTGCATCCCATGGCTTATCCGCGCTACAAGTGTTAGCGGTTATGGGGCGGCAAGGTGCGCCTGAGATTTTAGATTTTCGTACATACACTGCGATACATGCAGCAGCTAAAGATTCACTTCCTCTTGAATATCAGCGAGCAATTACGCGTGCCCATGGAACTATGACTAATAGTTTCTTTGCTGAAACATTGCAAAGCTTAGAAGAAAGCAGGCTTATTTCTGTTACTGAGAGAACTGAGCCGGTGGAAAATACAGGTCAGCATACAAAGAAATTCATCAAGCATTATGAGGGCAATACACAGGAACTAGGAAAGCCTAAGTCTGTTACGTTAACCGAAACAGGACGCATTGCCAGCGAGATTATGCGTACTTTTATCAAACAAGTACGTGATAAAAATTATAAGCAAACCGCAAAGTATACTACTCCCCCTCCAGAGCAAATAAGCTCTCAAGGTATTACTAAATTTTTAACGCTAGCCAGAGCGACTGCACTACAAGAGAGTAGCAGGCCATTTTCTGCATATATCATCACTACAGACCTAAATAGCATCGCATCTTGTATGATCGGGGTTAATAGAACTATAGCTGGTCAAACGCATGAAAAAGTTTCTAAAGCACTTGAGACGCTGCAGCTTTACCATCTCATTACTCTATCAGAGGATGGGTTGAAGGTCACTGATCAAGGTCTGGAACTTAATTCAGCCATGCTGCATTACATGCATGCATTGCGTGGTATTGAAGTGGGTGCTTAAGACATAGTATAGTGAAATGCGTGCAACAACGACTAACTATCATTTCCCAACTGACAAGCTGTTCTTAATCCGTTAATACCCCTTTATGCTCTACACCTCCACCCGTGGGCTTGCCCCGAAGTTATCCTTTGCTGATGTTGTGCTGACTGGTCTTGCCAGTGATGGCGGGCTGTATGTACCGGAAACATTCCCAACACTGACGCCCAGTCAAATAAAGGCCATGCGTGGCCTGGAATATACCGATCTGGTCGTGGCCGTCATGACGCCGTTTGTGGGCAATGACATTGACCAATCTACCTTAAAACGCCTGGCGATTGAGGCCTATTTCCCGTTTCGCCACCAGGCCATTGCCCCACTGAAACAGCTGGATAAAAACCTGTGGCTGATGGAACTGTTCCATGGCCCCACGCTGGCGTTTAAAGATTATGCCCTGCAGTTTCTGGGGCGGCTGTTCGATCACCTGTTGTTACAGCGCGGCCAGCGCATTACCATTGTCGGTGCCACCAGTGGCGATACCGGCAGTGCCGCCATTGAGGCCTGCCGCGATAAAGATACCATGGATATTTTTATCCTGCATCCGCATGGCCGGACATCGGATATTCAACGCCGCCAGATGACGACGGTGCTGTCCAGCAATGTGCATAATATTGCCGTTGAAGGCACGTTTGATGACTGCCAGGATATTGTCAAAGCCTTGTTTAATGATGCGGCTTTCCGCGTCCAGCACAACCTGTCAGCGGTGAATTCCATCAACTGGGCACGGATTCTGGCGCAGGTTGTCTATTATTTCTGGGCGGCACTACATCTGGGTGCACCGGAACGAGAGGTGGCTTTTGCCGTACCCACCGGTAATTTCGGCAATGTATTTGCCGCCTATGTGGCACGCAAAATGGGCTTGCCCATCACGCTGCTGGGGGTTGCCAGTAACCGCAATGATATCCTGACCCGCTTTTTTGCAACGGGCACGATGCAGACTACTGCTGTAGAAGCCAGTCTCAGCCCCAGCATGGATATTCAGGTATCGAGCAATTTTGAACGCCTGCTGTTTGATCTGTATAACAGCGATGGCCTCAAAACGGCACAAGCCATGCAGGCCTTCCGGCAGACGGGGAAATTTTCGGTAAGCACCAGCGAACTGGCTTTATTGCAGCAAACCTTTGTGGCGCACCGCCTGAATGACCTTGAAACAAAACGCATGATTGCCGATACCTATCACCGTACCGGTGAGCTGATTGATCCGCATACCGCCGTTGGCTTGTCGGTGGCACGCCAGATACAGGCACAGCACCCTGAACTGGCGATTATCAGCCTAGCCTGCGCTCATCCAGCCAAGTTTCCCGATACCGTGCTGGCCGCCACCGGCATCACCTCCCCACTCCCCGATTTTCTGGCGGATTTACTGCAACGGGAAGAGCGGGTGACGGTTTGCAAGAACAATGTTGATGATGTTAAGGCGTTTATTCAAAGGCATGTAGCGTTACATTAGAAAACAAGGATATTCCATGACAGATTCTATTGATATTATTCAACAATATTTTCCTGATATACAAGACGCCGAAGAACTGGTGGGTGGCAGTACCAACAGCGTTGTACTATGTCGCACCAGTGGTGAAGCCCGCTTTGTGTTCAGCCGTTCGATCATAGATACCAATCCCCAGGCCTTACACAATGGCCAGCATTTCCCCAGGGCACTGGCCGCCATTGAGCAGATTGCCAAACAGCTGGAAGCTAGCCTTCCAGAGGGATTTTTGCGCTCCCCGCTGGCCTCTCCCCTACGCTGCAAAGATGGGAAACTGGTCAATTATGGCGATCATGGTGCACTGTATTTTGCCAGTGAGTTTGTCGGCGGAATGGAATATGCACAAACCAAAGAAGCCGGGATTGATAAACACGATGCCATTGCGGCAGCGGCTGCTAGCCTTGGTGTGTTACATGGCCAAAGCGTGGTCACTGCGTCTACCCCTGCCAGCGCATTAATTCCGCATCCCTTTCCACCACAAAACTGGCCACAGGCATTACAACGCCTGGCGGCCAGTGCGATTGGGAAAGATGCCGCACCCTATGATACGTTCTGGAATGAGGCGATCAATACCATCACCGCATTGCAGGACGAATTTTATGTTGCCCTCGCCAGTGGCAGTACTGCAGACTACCCATACTGCCTGACACATGGTGATGTGAAACTGCCAAACGTGAAATTTCTTCAAGATGAAGATAGCAAAGCCTTAACAGGGGTATGGTTTGATTTTGATTTCGTCAGCCACGGCTATCGGATTAAGGATTTGGCAGACTTTATCAGCCGCAACTGTTTTGACAAAGACGCCAACGATGCCGGTTATTTTACCCTGGATACGGTTGCTGTTGAAAAAGCCATCACCGCTTATGAAAAACACGGTGGTGCATTGAATCAACAAGAGCGAGACATTTTACCGCTGGCCATCAACGTCAGTGCTGCGCAATGGGTTTGCCACAGCGCCATGAAAGCCTCACAGGAAGGCAGGCCGCTTGCAACGGTCGCTAAAGATATGGAATCCATTACCAAATATCTGGCGCGTACGGATGATACTGTGAATGAGGTTCTTCAGGGATTATCACACGTGGATCAGCAAGATATCCTGAAGCTGTTAACGGACAAAGTGTTGTTTGCTGCACATCGCTGATGGTATCATCGCGTTATCAGGAGGACTCTTTTACTGTTCTGTGGTATGGTGGCGAATCCATTCAGCCAGAGCACTCTCTGTCAATTCACCAGTCGCCAGCTTTAGAAAAATATCATATTTTTCATGTTGTAAGGCCATTAGGTTGATATTGTTTAGCTTGAGAAATAACCGACACACCACAAAAGCAGTACGTTTATTGCCGTCAATAAATGGATGGTTGCGTGCTATACCAAAAGCGTAAGCGGCAGCTAATGCTGCGACGTCAGGCAATGGATTGCCATAAGCCCAGAGGTGTTTTGGTTTGTTCAACGCAGAATCAAGTAAACCTGCATCACGCAGTCCATCGCTCCCGCCATGTTCTGCTAATTGGCGACGATGGACTGCAACCACAACCGCATCTTGAATCCAGAGAGGTTCTTGCACGGTTTTATTCAGCCAATTTTTTCAAAACATCACGATCTTCGCGCATAATATCTTCCGCCATTTGCATTTGTATGGAGAATTCAGGATTATAGGGTGAAAGCTCAATACCGTTAGGTGTTTCAGTGACATAAAGCTTATCTCCTTTATTTACGCGCAGCTTGGTGAGAAGCTCTTTGGATAAGATGACGCCGACGCTATTTCCAATGGTTGTTATTTTGAGTTCTGCCATGGTGTATTCTCCTCATCTAACGTTATTATAACATAAGTTATAACTAGGAGGCAATGCCTAGAATAAAGAATGCTATGTCACTAAACACGCCACCCGCACCCCCTGCAGGCCGTTAGTGACATACACCGCATCAGCGTTGTTGATAGCATCCAGCGTCAATGACCGGGTAATAACCGGTCTCTCCTGCAGGATCACATCCCGCATGATACCATTTAAACAGCCATCGGCCAGCGGTGGCGTGCATAACTGGCCGTGTTTTTCTATAAAGATATTCGCAATTGCTGTTTCCACCACATGCCCACGGGTGTTCAGGATCAGCGCGTCATCATAGCCTGCCGCCTGGGCTTCGGCATAGGCCTGATCATAGAATGCACGGGTAGTCACTTTATAGCCCACATGTGCCGCGCCTGGATCAAGCCGCTGGCTTGCCAGCAGTAACCGCAATGGTGTGTCTGCCGGTGGTATATAGGGCATTATGGCAGTATGGGTATCCACCTGGCCACCCGGCGATGACATCAACGTAATACGCAGACGTTGCAAGCCAGTGGTTGGGGCAATTATCGCCGCCACTTGTTCTGTTAACCCTTCCGCCTGCCAATGCAAGCCCAGATGCCGTACCGTTAACTGTAAACGCCGGACATGCTGTGTCCAGTGTTGCACCTGACCATCAACCACCAGCGCCGTGGTAAAACAGCCCGTCATGGATTAGCCAGCACATTGGCAATGGCAGAGACTTTGGCCATGCTTTCGGCATATTCCGCCACTGGGTCAGCATCCGCCACAATACCGCATCCAGCGTGCACCCGAATGGTATCATGATCAATCATGACGGTACGAATCAGGATGTTGCTGTCCATCCTGCCGCTGTTGCTGATCCACAGCATACTGCCGCAATAGGCATCGCGGGGCACTGGCTCCAGTTCAGCAATAATCTGCTGCGCCCGAATTTTGGGCGCACCGGTAATGGATCCCCCTGGAAACAGGGCAGTTAATATCGTTACTGTATCCACATCCTGGCGTAACCGTCCGGTGATGGTTGATACCAGGTGGTGCACGTTCTGATAGCTTTCAAGATCACAAAAGCCTGTAACTACAACACTGCCGGCAGTGCACACCCGCATCAGATCATTGCGCAACAGATCCACAATCATCAGGTTCTCGGCGCGTTCTTTTGGCGAGGCCAGCAGCTCCTGCTGCAAAGCCAGATCATCCACAGGATCGTTCAACCTGGGGCGTGTGCCTTTAATGGGTTTGGTGATGATTGTATTACCGCGCACACTGAAAAAATGCTCGGGTGAATTGCTGACCAGCGTTACATCTTTTGTACAGAAATAGCCCGCCCACGGTGCTGGACTCCGATGGGCTAACTCCTGGAAAAAAGCATAGGGTTGGAACTCCGTAGGCCGTGCGGCATGGAAAGATTGGGCAATATTAGCCTGATAGATGTCGCCAGCCTGAATATAGGTAATGGTTCGGCGCACCAGGTTTTGAAAAGTATGCGCTGGCATGTCGGGTTGCAGGTGGATGGGAGGGTTGGAACTGCGTTCAGAGCTTGTCCTGAGCGTAGCGAAGGAATGACGATGCTGTGCAAGCTCCGCCTGCCAGGCGGCCAGTTTATCCGCCGCACACTGTGACGCACCGTCTGGATACGCATTCGCCATTAATACTGCCGTGCGGTCTTGCAGGTTGATAGCCAGTACTACATCATAAAAACATAACACTGCCTGTGCTGTATCCGCCTGCTGGCCTTGATGATGGGGGATATGTTCCAGATTATGCAGGGCGGCATAGCCCATGACCCCTGCCCAGCCGGTTTGAAAATCCGGCAATCCCTGCTGATGTGGCAGTGGATACAATGTCAGGCAATGGCGCAAGGCCTGCTCCACTGTACCACCTAACACCACATCATCCAACGTGATCTGTTGCTGTGTAATCGTTAATACATGGCGTGGGCTGTGCGAGACATACACTGTATTGTCACAGTGTTGCTGGTAAAAATATGGCTTTTGTGACAGTGCTGGTAAGTTTGCGACAGCAAGATCATAGTTGATCATCAGATGCTGCAGCATGATTGGTATGGCTAAATGATTATATGATGATGCATACAGTACCCCTCACCCCGCCCTCTCCCTTTAAGGGAGAGGGAGAAGAAAGTAAAGCCTTCTCCCCCTTGGGGAGAGGGTTGGGTGAGGGGCAATATACTCATCTTGCTATGATAATACAGTCTAATAGTTACTGGTCGTACTGCACAAGGGAAGAAAACGGAACATCCAGGCGTTGACGGGCATTCAGGAATGTCAGCTCCACAACGCCTGCCGCCATCGGGACTTCCGCACCCGCCTGCTTCAGCAGTTTAATGCAGGCTGACAGCGTGCCACCGGTGGCCAGCAGATCATCCAGTACTACCACGCGATCCCCCTGTTTAATAGCATCTTTTTGGATTTCCAGCGTATCCGTTCCATATTCCAGATCATAGGTGTAAGACACAGTGCGACCAGGGAGCTTGCCCTTTTTTCGGATCATCACAAAGCCAAGATTGAGCGCATAAGCCAGCGGTGCCGCCAGCAGAAAACCCCGCGATTCAATGCCCGCGAGATAATCTGGTTTGTAAGGAATAATCTCTTCTTTCAACCGATCAATCGTATATGCCCACGCCTGTGCATGCGACAGGATGGTGGAAATATCATAGAACAAAATCCCAGGCTTGGGAAAATCAGGAATGGCAGCGATGTGGTTTTTTAAGTCCATGGGGTTGGCTTTCTCTGGTTATTTTATTGGATTGCTTCGCTGCGCTCGCAATGACACAGACTGTCATTGCGAGGCGTAAGCCGAAGCAATCCAGACTTATATAATTGCGTTGTATAAATCATTCCATTCCGGATTTGCTGTCTCAATGAGATGTAATTTTTTTATCCTACTACCACCTTTAAGCTGTTTTTCTCGAAGAATAGCAGATTCCATAGTCTCATGCATTTCAAACCATACCAGTTGTTTGCAGCCATACTGCTTTGTAAAACCTTCTATGCGTCCTTCACGATGCTGATACGCCCGCTGCGGCAGTTGGCTTGTTACACCAACGTATAGTGTACCATTGCGCTTGTTTGTCATAATGTAAACACAGGGTTGTTTCATACAGTATTGATGACTGGATTGCTTCGCTGCGCTCGCAATGACGACACGTTTTGTTAATCACACCTTTTCCACAAAATCAATCAGCACGGTGCGTTCTCCTTTATCGGCAAAGTCCACCATCACGCGGTCGCGGTCGCTGGCCAGCACAATGCCTTCGCCGAAATGGGCGTGAAGCACGCGATCCCCAGTGGTATAGGGATTGCGGGCGGTAATGGCCTGTACAGGTTTGCGCAAACCGGCCTGCTGCTGATACCCGCCATGATAAGACGTGCGTTCGTAACCATGATTAGCGTATTGTTGCTGCTGATTCAGGTTCAAACGCTGCACATGTTCATCCGGTAATTCCCCGACAAAGCGTGAGGGCAGCAGGTGTTGCCACTGGTTGTAAATCCGACGGCTGGCGGCATACAGGACAAAGGCCTGGCGGCGGGCACGGGTAAGACCGACATAAGCAAGACGGCGTTCTTCTTCCAACCCGGCCTGACCGTTTTCATCCAGGGCGCGGGAATTGGGAAAAACCCCCTCCTCCCAACCTGGCAGAAACACCGTATCAAACTCCAGCCCCTTGGCGGCATGTAACGTCATCAAGGTGACCATGGCATCATCGGCAGTGTTGCCCGCATCGGTCACCAGGCTGACGTGCTCCAGGAATCCGGCCAGGGTATCGAATTCCTCCATGGCGCGTAAGAGTTCTTTCAGGTTTTCAAGACGGCCTGGGGCTTCGGGCGATGTATCCTGTTTCCACATGCCGGTATAACCGGACTCGTCCAGCACCATGGCGGCCAGCTCCGCCGGTGGCATGGTTGTGCTGTGTTGCCGCCAGCGTTGAATGTCCTGCAAAAATTTACCCAGCACC
>JANMDF010000235.1:0-3502 GCA_031376145.1 Alphaproteobacteria bacterium | reverse complement strand
CCTCTGGGACGCGGAGGGCAACTATCGATCGAGCAATGCCAGTGCCGAGCGCATCCTTGCTGATGTCAATCGCCACATTACCGGCCAATGCATACGCCACCACCAGCGGTGGAGAGGCCAGATAGTTGGCACGGGTATGTGGATTCACACGGCCTTCAAAGTTGCGGTTGCCGGACAACACCGCCGCAACCACCAGGTCTTTATCTTCAATGGCTTTGGCAATGGGTGCCGACAAGGGGCCGGAATTGCCAATACAGGTGGTGCAGCCATAACCCACCAGGTTAAAGCCAAGCGCATCAAGATCACTCTGCAACCCAGCTTTAGCCAGATAATCGGTGACCACCTGGCTACCCGGTGCCAGTGAGGTTTTCACCCAAGGTTTGGTTTTCAAGCCCAGGGCACGGGCTTTGCGTGCCACCAGACCGGCGGCAATCAGCACGCTGGGGTTTGATGTATTGGTACAGCTGGTAATGGCGGCAATGACCACCGCGCCATCTTCCAGGGCGTAGCCTTCACCGGCAACATCGCTTTTCCGGGCTTGGGCAAACGGAATATTGCTGAAGCCGGTAAAATCTTTGTCAATAAACTGTTTGGCAACAGCATTCAGCGGGATACGATCCTGTGGACGTTTGGGGCCTGCCAAGCTTGGTACGACACTGCTTAAATCCAGATAAAGACTATCGGTGAACACAGGATCAGCACTGCTTTGATCACGCCACATGCCTTGAGCCTTGGCATAGGCTTCAACCAAGGCAACACGCTGCGGATCACGACCCGTAAAATTCAGGTAATTGATGGTTTCCTGGTCAATGGGGAAAAAGCCGCAGGTTGCGCCATATTCCGGTGCCATGTTGGCAATGGTGGCGCGATCCGCCAGACTTAAATGATCGAGACCCTCGCCGTAAAACTCAACGAACTTGTTCACGACGCCCTTGGCACGTAGCATCTGGGTAACGGTTAATACCAGATCAGTTGCTGTAGCACCTTCCGGTAATTTACCAGTCATCTTAAAGCCAATGACTTCCGGAATAAGCATGGAGACCGGTTGTCCCAGCATAGCGGCTTCAGCTTCGATACCACCCACACCCCAGCCCAGCACGGCAAGGCCGTTGACCATTGTTGTATGGCTGTCCGTACCCACACAGGTATCAGGATAAGCAACGGTTTCACGGTTTTCATCTTTTGTCCAGACAACTTGCGCCAGATATTCAACGTTCACCTGGTGGCAGATACCAGTACCAGGTGGTACAACACGGAAGTTACGAAACGCCGACTGTCCCCAGCGCAAAAATTCATAACGTTCCAGATTGCGTTCAAATTCAATTTTCACATTTTCGGCAAAAGCCTGTGGTGTACCAAACGCATCAACCATTACCGAGTGATCAATCACCAGATCTACTGGTGATAATGGGTTGATTTTATCAGCATCGCCACCCATTTTAACCACGGCATCGCGCATCGCGGCCAGATCAACAACAGCAGGAACGCCCGTAAAATCCTGCATCAAAACCCGTGCTGGCCGATAAGCAATTTCGCGTGTGCTGGTTTTGCTTTGCAGCCATGCTGCAAACGCCTGAATATCATCCTTCACAACCGTGCGGCCATCTTCGTTGCGCAACAGATTTTCCAGCAATACCTTTAAAGAATATGGCAGGCGGCTGATGTCGCCCAGACCGTTTTTAGCGGCGTCCTGCAGACTGTAGTAAGTATAGGTTTTGCCGCCACTGTTCAGGGTTTTCTTAGCGTTATAGCTGTTGGCCATGGGATGCTCCGGTAGCTCTTGATTTTATAGTTGATTCGCACCTTATATAGTGTCAACAGCATTGAAAATCAGTTAACAACTATGTGTCGTCAATAAATTGCTGATTGTGGAAAATTTGTCATGCAGGCGTGCTGGCCTGCCATTGTTTACACCGCTCAGCTTTACCCTGAAAGCTGGGAGTCTGGCTGTAGTAACAGGCACAAACGGCATTGGTAAAAGCACCTTATTGCGCAGTATTGCAGGCTTGCATCCCGCACAGGGAACGGTACAGGGGGCAGAATCTGTGTGTTTTATACCACAGCAGCCGCCATTAAAAACCTATCTGCGGGTACGAGAACAACTCGACTGGTGGAAGGCCGTGTATCATGCTGACTTTGCGCAGCAATGGGCACTCATCGAAAATGGCTGGCTGGACAAACCGCAGCATGCCTTATCCGCCGGACAACGCCAGCGGGTCAGTCTTTGTCAATTGCACATAACAACAGCACGTCTTTGGCTTCTGGACGAACCGACAGCCAGCCTGGACACAGCCGCAACGGCGGTGCTGCTGCAAATGTTGCAGCAGCATTGCGCCAGCGGTGGTGTTGTTCTAATGGCCAGTCATGATCCCCATATACCTCTGCCTCATATCCCTGTTCCCTTACACCCGTTTGTACCACAACAACGGGTCTGTGCGGAGGCATGGCAGACATGGTAATAGAACTTGGGCAAAGCATGCATGTTTCCGTTTTCCCGGCGAACGCCGGAAAGACAAACGGTGGTGTAAATCATGCTAGTGCGTGAGCCCTGGATAAAATACTGGCAGTATCTGTCGAAAACCGAGATGCACCGGCTTTTTCGCAGTGGCCACGATATCGTATTACCATTACTGTTTTATGCCTTAAGTTTTGTTATGCTGGGCTTCATGCAGGCGCAGCTAAACAGCAGTATTATCTGTCTGTTGTTTATTTACGCGCTGCTTATTCCCCTGCCTGCCATGGTCAGTGCTGATGTGGAGGATGGAACCTTGGACAGCATCCGCCTTGCACGCGTGCCTATGGGCTTGTACGGCCTGGTAAAATTACAGACGCTGTGGTTGGGAACAGCAGTGCCACTGTTGCTTATAACGCCGCTGGTTACAGGGTTGACAGAGATGGTCATAAGCATTGATGCTCTGATGGCTTTCACGGTTTTTTCCCTTGCTGTATCCGGCTTGCTGACGCTGCTGGCCATGATTGTTACCGGGCAGCAATCCCTGTTTTATGCGGTGCTTGCCCTGCCCCTGCTGGCACCGCTGCTGCTGTTTTGTCATATTGCCATCACCCAGGAACACCAGTATGAAGCAGCCATGTCCTTCATGCTCGCAATGTTTCTAATGACACTGGCTATTTTGCCATGGCTGGCGGGTTTTATGTTGCGGGATATCGAATGATCCCGGCATCCTGGTTGCAACCCCGTCGGTTTTTACGCTTCAGTCAGCGTGCACGCTGGCTATGTGTCTGGTTTGGCTTACCCATGCTTGCTGTTGGTTGGAGTTGGGGATTATTTATTGCCCCACCGGATTACCAGCAGGGCGATTACATGCGGATTATCTATCTGCATGTCCCCTGCGCCTGGCTGGCGATGCTTGGTTATAGTCTGCTGGGTGGATTCAGCCTGGCCAGTCTGGTCTGGCGACATCCCTTAAGTGCCCTGCTTGCCAGGGCGGTAGCACCCGTCGGAGCCATGTTTACGGCGTTGTGTCTTGCAACTGGCATGTTA
>JANMDF010000234.1:0-7880 GCA_031376145.1 Alphaproteobacteria bacterium | reverse complement strand
ATAAAAGAGTTCAGAGGCATAGCCACGAGATACGATAAACTTGTTCGTCGATTCCTTGCAGGCATTAATATCGTATTGATTGCTTTTTTCGCTAGGAATTATCTAAAAATAATTGTCAACACGGCCTAGGGGCTAGGGGCTTACAGCATAGAAATCCAGCGGATGATGGATACCACCACCGACCACGTGTGGACAGGCACCTTCACCGATGGCCAGAATAGCCTGAAGGTGATGGGGGGGCTTAGAGGCCTGCTGATCCCTTAACACCCTGCCAACCCAATAGCGCCAGCCCTCGCACGCGTTGCGCGCAAAATTAAAAGATTGCCGACAACGTCGGCGGGCTGGCGCTTTTTTTATGTCCGAATGGAGGAATCATGCGCCACATAACACAAGCTGGACTTGACCTGATCAAGCGGTTCGAGGGCTTCTCGCCCATCGTGTACATCTGCCCCGCAGGATACCCCACCATCGGCTATGGTCATGTGGTGAAGCCTGATGAGCGACAACAGTTCGCCAGCGGCATCACTCCCGAACAGGCCGAAGCCTTGCTGCGCCAAGATGTGCAAACTGCCGAACGGGCTGTTCTACGCCTTATAACCGTACCCCTGACAGATGGCCAATTTGATGTTCTGGTCTCCTTCACTTTCAACCTCGGTGCGGGTGCCCTGCAACGATCCACTCTACGGCGAAAGGTCAATCGTGGTGATCATGCCAATGTGCCCGCTGAATTTAAAAAATGGGTATGGGCTGGGGGACGGAAGATGGAGGGGTTGATTAGGCGGAGGGCGGCAGAAGCGATTGCATATTTGTGTTACAGTGCGTTGAATAATTAACTGAACATTTGAGTAACCCTCAGCACACTATAAGTTTTTTGTTCGGCCTAACGGCAACTGTGCAGCTTAGGTGTTGCCGTCTGTAGCTTTATAAATGAAACGATTATGTGCGTCACTTCTCTTTTTTGCTTGGTTCGGCAGAATAACCACCAGATAACCATGAAATAACATCATCTTTATCTGTTAATTTTGTGGCGAATTTTTCCTGTGTCTCTTTTAGCTTTTTTGCATGCTCAGCCTGAGAAACATGTAGCGCAAGGGCGGCTTTGAGTTCTGATTCTTTCAACGCATTAGCAGCAACAATACGGTCGTGGTCTAACTTGCCGATATCGTGCGCGTTTCCTATGTCTAAAAGCTCGACGGCAAGCAGTTCTTGCGATTGCTTGAGTAGATTAGCATCAGACTCCTGATGCTCTTTTAAAACGGCAGCATTTTTATGTTGTTCTTCTTTGTCGTTTACGTCAATTGCGCACATGATAATACCTTCTTATGATCCAGAAGACGCTTAGTGCAATACTATAAAAACAGTTTACGACTCTTCTTCCCTGCTGTATAGAAAATTCTTTTAAAAAGTTTCGTTAAATTAGTACGGAGGTTATTTTTTGCTACAACTATCACGCCTTATGGCGCAAAAAATATCCTAACTATTAATCCGCTTTTTTCGCGTCATTCATATTGTAAGCAATTGAAAATATGAATTTAATTATGCGACAACGCCAATCGTAATTAGCCAAGTGATGGCTAACAGTACTGTTGGATGACTCGATGTACTGTGTGAGGTCTTTGCCAGTGTAAAGTTTGCCAACTTGCTGTGCCAAGACGCGCAAGCCGCCGAACGCGCCATCCTGCGCCTTATCACCGTGCCGCTTACCGATGGGCAGTTCGATGCACTCGTGTCCTTCACTTTCAACCTCGGTGCCGGTGCCCTGCAACGCTCCACCTTGCGGCAAGAGGTCAATCGTGGGGATTATACCGCCTTGCCTGCGGAATTCAGTAAATGGGTCTGGGCTGGAGGACGGAAGCTAGAGGGATTGGTAAGACGGCGGGAGGCAGAGGCGGCATTATACTCAGCAACGCCCTGAATTATCCCACTGTGCGAACAACATATTCGCTCTGGCAATATCGCCGCCTGTAATCTGTGCATTCCCTCGTTCAAAAATTTCGCTGCTCAAAAGGGAACGAATTTCCTCAATAGCTGATGCAGTCATGTCCGTTTTTGCTTCCAACAGTGCCAAAGCTGTTTTCACCGTTTCATGCGCCATGGCATCCAGCATTTTCGGCATCTGCATATTTGCATCAGCACGGTGCTGGTTCAGCGCCTTCATGTCCAGCAAAAACGCCGTAACTCGTTGGTCTTGCGGGGCTGGCTGGTTTGATTGCTGTTCCTTTGCCGCTATGTTTTGTAAATCCCGCAGTGCCAATTGGATCATGCGTGATCCGTCTTCCCCACTTTTAATATATTGTTGATTGAAGTAAACACAGACATTCACACGTGTATTTATAGTCAGTGCGTCATAAATTTTTTGAGTAGCCGAAGCAATATTGCGCTTAGCCTCTTCCAGATCTTTTGCAGATTGACCCGTAGCTTTCTCAGCAGCCTTAATAAAATCCGCTGGATCGGTGGGTTGATAACCCGCTTCCCCAGCAGCACTACCGCCAAGATTCTGAAGTTCTTGTAAATTTTGACCAGCAGATGAAGTATAAAAATCCAGCAGCTTTTTTGCTTGAATCGGTGATATGGTTTTTGTGCTGTTTGGGATAGACAAACGCCAGATTAAACGCCCCCGACAGGATATGCACAGCGCGGCTGAACGGTATCAGGTGAGGGCGTTTCATCGGTTGGTTCTTCCTTATTTTTTAGCAATCGGGCGCAAACTGCCGAACAGGCCGTCTTTTTCATCGTCGGGGCCAGCCGCAAAATACAGCGCGTTTTTATCGCCCAGACTTTCACCATTGCCGAACAGCAAACCCCAGACTTTGTCGATTTTTACCAGCTTGCCTTTGGCATTACGGACAAAATCAACAAACGCACGGGTGGTGGGATTATAGGCCGTGATATGCCCATCGCCGAAATTCGCCACCAGTAAGGTGTCAGATAAGGCACCGAAATCGCTCGGTGCATACACTACACCCCATGGGGCGCTCAGCTTGCCGCCGTCGTTCCACACCGACACCAGTTTGCCGTCTTCGGTGAATTCCGCAACGCGGCCTTGCCCTGGTTTGCTGGTGTCTTCCTCACCGACAAACAACGCCCCTTTGGTGCAGGTGCCCTTGGTGATTTCTTCCTTAGGGCAAGCTTGCGTTTTGGCATAGGTGACAAACAGATGATGATCGCCCGTTGGGGTTGTCAGGGCTTGGATATTGAAAGGCGCGTATTCGCCTGGATCAACCTGCCCGTTTTTGTTTTCATCAAACGGCGTATCAAATGCCACGGCCTTTGGCTGGAATTTGCCATCAAACGTATGAATGGTGGGTTTTGCGCCAAAATCTGCGGCATAGAGAGTGGTGTAATCATGGCTGATAGCCATTCCGAAAAACTGTGCACCATCCTTGGATTCATCTATCACAGGGATGGCTTTATCAGCGCGATCAAACGTGCCATCGACTTTTTTGCGTTCTGTCCACGCGGAAATAATGCCGCCATCAGAGGCAAACAGAAACTTGGCAGGCGCGGTAATCGTGGGCGCGTCTTTAACGTCTTGGGTAATCACAAAGTTTTCGCTGCTGTCGTTAAACACCACACCCGTTGCGGTGTTTTCTTCTGTACCTACAGGCAGATTCACATACTCCAGTTTATCGGTATGCAGGTTGCGTAAAGTCGCATTCGGCGAATCTTTTACATCCCCCACATATTCAAAACTGGTGTTCTTGGCCGTGACCCAAAAATGCCCGCCCGCGCCAGCTGGGCGAATGGCAATGCCCCAAGCATTGATCATCGTTGGCTCAACTTTGCCTGCCTTATAAATCGGCTTGTTGGCGACAAAATTGGTTTGGCTGTAGCGGTTTTGCTCTGCCGCCATGGCCGGGAGTGCTATTGTCAATGCCAAAGCGCTGCATAACAGGGTTTTGTGTAGGTATTTCATCGTGGTTTTCCTTTAGGGGTTAGAAGTTGACAGTAAAACGAACGCCTGCTGCAAGGGCGTTATCCAGCGCTGGATTGGTGCCCGGATTAGAGATGTATTGCACCGAAGGCTGCACCGCGAGCCAGGGGGTAAGATTGTCACTATACGTGAGCTCCACGGCAATTTCCTGAGAATCAGCAGGGGTGCCCGCAAGATCCTGTGCTTGTTTATATTTACTGCCGTTGTGGGCACCGGCAACGCCTAAGCCTAATTTACCCTCATCGCGGTTGGGAATTAGCCCCGTGTAAACAACGCCTGTGCTCCATGCATAATCAAACTGGTTGACATCTTTGTTAGCAAAGCCCAGGCGGGCAAAACCGACCAGCCCTTTGCCGCCTTCTTGTGTGTACAGCGGCACCTGACCCAGCACATAAAAGCCGTTGCTCTTACGTTTTTCGGGATTGCCGAAGGTATCAACATCCACTTGGTCATCAAATTTTTCCGAATAAAACCAGCCGCCAATGGCAAGTTTCGTTTGCTCATTCGGCGTATAGCCTAATTCCGTGATGCTTAATGTCCCGTCATGGCCATTCAATTCAACCTGCGTCCCTGTGTCGTTATTGGGATCGCCAGCCACCCCATCAATCAAGGCGGTTTGCAGATAGGTGTGCTCAGTGGGTTTTAACAACACCCGCACCGCAGGTGCACTAAAGGGGAAAATAGCGGGGCCATTCACACCAGACTGTGCAAAATCGGTGCCCGCACCGTAGGTAGAGTGAATAAACAGGCCGCTGGCATCAGTGACATAAAACTCGCTGTCGGCGGCATACAGCCCTGCCAAAATCGACAGGCGATCTTCAAACAGGTTCTGCTGCACCCACGCCTGAAACACTTTTGCGGTGGCACGTGGTACGGCGATATTATCAATGCCCTGTGCACTACCCACAAGATCAGCATCGACATCACGACCATTATTGTTCAGAAAATGAATATTCGCGCTCAGTCCCTTGGCACCAAGAATTTTCTCGCCATCCAGCCCGAACACCACATCCAGATTATCCAGATAGCGCGTGCCGGTTTTAATACCGCCGCTTAGATTGCTGAATACATCGGCTTTATAAACCGCCTCAATATCAATACCCTTATCACTGAGGTTCTGGCGCGTACCGCCCCAGTCCCCCGTGAGCGTCGCTGCGTATGGATTGTTCTCGGCTTCTTCAGCAAAAGCAGGGGCGCAGGCAAGTGCGGCCAGCAGCGCGGTGGTGGTATAGAGAACTGACTTTTTCAACATGGTGTATCCTTTAGTGAATGTTGCCGTCGGCAGGTCGACGTTGTTGACGCGCCTGCGACGGTTGGGGTGAATTCTGTTTCTTATCATCCTGTGCCTGCCGTAATCGTGCACAAGCACCAGTGCATGTAGCGCAAGACTGTTGGTTCTTGCGTTGTGGCAGCAATGCTGTTTGCATGTCGGTCTTGTCGTTACACATATTGATAATGATAATCATTATTAGTTAATGAGCGTCATAAACCATAACTGCGAATCATTCGCAAGTAGTTTTTTGCAGATTGTGGGATTTATTCAGGCAGGATTTTTAATCACCGTGCAAAGCGCACGACGTCACCCTTATCTTTATAATCGCCTGTAAGCGGTTGTCGGGTATGGGTTTGGCGATGCGTTTCCGTGCAGGAATTCTGAGCATCTTCAATGCGCCCTTTGGCTAACTCCACCTTAATTTTACGCATGGCATGTGTCAGCGCGTGTATGGTGTTATCCGTGGTAACATCAAGATCATCGACTCGTTCATGATCAAGAATATCTTGATAACAGTTGAGAATAGTTTGGCTAAGATAGGAAAGATCATAGGGAGTCAAATACCCAAACTGAATAACAAAATCTGTGAAAGACCGTTCTGATACTATCGATCTGAATGCTTGGGTGAGTGCAAAGGTTATTTTACGCTCAGAGAGTTGGGATATTTTTGCCGTATCTTGTTTCAGTAAGCTTTTTAAGGCAACAGCCACTTCCGCACTGATATGATCCAACTCAAACGGATTCACCGTATCAAACAGCAAAACAAAGGCATTGAAAGGGTTCATGCTGCAGATTCCTTTTAATAAGCCATTGGAAAACCTTTGATTGTTACTTTTTAATAGTGCAACTAATTATCAAAATCAACAGATTTTCAAGTTATCCATATTGGGTGCAGCCCCAAAAGCAAAATTGCAAAATAGGGATGCCTTGTTGCTGTGTTTTGATTTAGTGTGTCCGCAACCGATACCCAACCCCCGCTTCCGTCAGAATATAGCGTGGCTGCGTGGGGTCTGGTTCAATTTTCTGGCGTAGTTGGCGGATAAAGACGCGGAGGTATGCCGTATCGTCCTTATAGACATCCCCCCACACGGCTTTGAGTAAATGGTGGTGGGGTCACCACCAGCCCCGCGTTTTTGACGAAAATCTCCAGCATAGCGTATTCTTTTTTGGAGAGTTTTATTTCCGTATCTTCGTGCCAGACTTGACGGCGAACGAAATCCACCCTCAGCCCTTCACTTTCAAACACGGGGTTGTTGGCGGTTTCCTGCAAGCGGTGGCGGAAAGCGGCGCGGATGCGTGCCATCATCTCGCCCACGCTAAACGGTTTAGTGATGTAATCATCCGCCCCTAGATCAAGGGCTTCTATTTTCTCGGCTTCATCGGTGCGGGCGGAGAGAATAAGAATGGGCGTGGCGGCGGTTTGGCGGATGGTGGCAATGACCATTTTGCCGTCGTGGTCGGGCAACCCTAAATCTAGGATAATCAAATCAGGATTTTTTTGGTTAAATAGGGTGATACCTGTTTTTGCATCCCCCGCTTCCAACATATCATAGCCACTGGCAACAAGACCCACGCGAATGAACCGCCTGAATTCATTTTCAACGGTGCCCGCGATATCCATCAAGCGGGATGGCAGGAGGTGCCCGCGCATGATTGTGTTTACCTCAATCTTGATTTGCGCTCCCGCCGTCTGACAGACGATCTTCGCCTCTTGCCCGTCACTTTGCGGCACCATGGTAACTTTGCAGGTAGGAATGACGGTTTCTATCTGTGCCTTGATGCGCCGCAGGGCTTCGGCAATCCCAGCGAGGGCAATGCTGCGTTCCTCGAACGGCAGATAGGTCAGGTCAATATCTACCGACAGGCGCGGCATGTCGCGCACGAATAGATTAATGGCCGTGCCACCTTTCAAGGCAAAGCACGCCTCCTTGGCCACATGGGGCAGCACCTGCAGCAGCAGCTCAACCTGAGCGCGGTATGGGATGCTCATCATCAGCGGACGAGCTCCTCTGGTAAAGTAAGGCCGAATGAAGCAACGTAAACGCCGCCTTTGGTTATAGTGCGAGCACCAGTGCCCAGATCAACGCTTTTTCTGTCTAGCCGCTGCGCCCACGCATGCCCAGCCTTGTCCGCCATGTACAGGAACAGTCGCTTGACTTTGATTGATGTGCATTGATCCAATAGTGGTTGCAGTAGCTTAGGACGCAGGGTGGTCAGCCCCTCTATCACTTGGTAGCACTCTATCAGATCAATGGTCTCAGGCGCTAAGTGCAGGCACTCAAGAATCGCCCGCTCAGGCGCCGCTATCTGAATACTGAATGCACCAAATGTATGATCGATAAGAGCAATATCGGTCGGCAGAAAAGAGGTTTTACTATGATGTAACCGCTGCCCCCAGTCGTGGTTTTTGAACCAGGCCGGCAAAGTGGTTTTTGGCGGTGAAAACAGGAAGATTGTTTCCGCCCCCAAGCGGACATAGTGCGCCGCCCCCTGCAAACCCAGTGCCGTTAATGCCCCTGCATGAACAGGCAGTCCGTTTTGTGCTTGCAGGGCATAGAGTCCGCCCTGCCAGCTTACGGGATCGCTAGGACGCTTGAACGCGCCAGCCCCAGCACTTTCCAGCCAGCCGCTTTTGCGGTAATGTTTCTGAAGATCCCGCGAGATACCCTGCTG
>JANMDF010000183.1:0-10841 GCA_031376145.1 Alphaproteobacteria bacterium | reverse complement strand
GTGTGACGGTCTGCTGTGCATGATTAATACGAATCTGCACACAGATTACCGCGCCATTATCCATGGGATAGGTAAATTGTCCGTCATGTAACCGGCTGATCACCGCCCGTACCTGCTGTTCGGCGTAGTCCTGGACGTGCTGCATGTAAGCAGTAACAACCGGCAGGCTGTAATGCTGGCAAAGTTCCTGGAATCCCTGCACGCCGCGCTGATTCGCTGCAATCTGGGCTTTCAGATCAGCAATATTCTGCGCAATGGCACGCCCTGGGTAGGGTTTTTGCGCAAACAGCTTGCGTATGAAATCTTCCTGAAATATCCCACCACTGACCAGTTTCAGGTTATCCAGCAGGATGCCTTCTTCCCGGATATGACGGCTGTTGGGTGGCATCGAACCAGGGGTAATCCCCCCGATATCAGCATGATGCCCCCGCGACGCCACAAAAAACCGTGGTGTATCGCCATCAATAAACACGGGAGTGACGACCGTAATATCCGGCAGGTGTGTGCCACCATTATAAGGATCGTTGAGGACAACGGTATCACCAGGTTTTAAGGTGCTTTGATGCCGACTCATCACCGCCCGGATACTCTCCCCCATGGATCCCAGATGTACAGGCACGTGCGGTGCATTCGCTACTAAATTACCCTCGGCATCAAACAGGGCACAGGAAAAATCCAGTCTTTCCTTGATATTTACCGATTGTGCGGTATTAGCCAGCACCAGCCCCATCTGTTCGGCAATGGACATGAACAGGCTGTTAAAAATCTCCAGACGAATGGGATCAACGCTGGTGGTGATATGCTGTTGCTGTGGCACCGTAATGGCCGTTAATAATAATCCTCCAGCCGCGTTTACATCCCCCTGCCAACCGGCATCAATAACTGTTGTCGCTGTCGCATCAATACAAAGTGCAGGGCCGGTAATACGGGCGCCAGGCTGCAACTGCATACGGCTATAGACCGGCACATACTGCCATTGATCACGATTATAAAACAGGGCGGTGTCTTCTGTCTGTGGTATACATGCAGGACAGGGTGCGATGCTTGGTAGATCACCGCCACCCGTGACACTTTCCACCTCCAGCAACTCAATAACAATATCTTTTTCCGGGCTGGTAAAACCAAACAGCTGTTGATGTCGTGTTGCAAATGCAGCCAGTATATGTGCATAACTGGCGTAATCTATCGCCAGAATGGTTTCTGAACCCTGATACCGCAGGTGCAGACGCAGATGACGCGTGGCCGCCTGCAGGTCTTTAGAAAGCACTGTTAAAATGGTATGTGCCTGCTCCAGACTTTGCGGGGAAAGTACCTGTTGCAGGCTTTGCTGGCGCACGCTGCGGTTTTCGGCAAGGCCGATACCATAGGCAGACAATACACCGGCCAACGGGTGCAGATAGGCCTGTCGCATTCCCAGTTTTTCGGCGACCTTACAGACAAGCTGCCCAGCCGCTCCGCCAAACCCACATAACGCATAGTCGGCAATGTCATAACCGCGCTGTACAGAAATGCGTTTAATGGCACGCGCCATGCTGTCTACAGCTACATCCAGAAAACCCGCTGCAATCTGTTCGGGGGTGTAGATTTTTATCTCTTTGCTGAGCGCAGAAAAGGCCTCTTTAACCGCCTGTACATCCAGCTCCTGTCTGCCATCATTGCCAAAAATAGCGGGAAAATGCTGTGCCTGCAGGCGACCCAGCATCAGGTTGGCATCGGTAATCGTCAACGATCCGCCATTACGATAACACACAGGGCCAGGTTGAGCACCGGCAGATTCTGGCCCCACTTTAAACGCTCCCAGGTGATATTTCAGAATAGAGCCACCACCAGCCGCAATGGTATCGATATGCAGCATGGGGGTGCGCATCTGCACACCTGCCATTTCTGTTTCCAGGACGCGCTCCAGTTCGCCGGCATAATGCGCAACGTCGGTGGATGTGCCACCCATGTCAAAGGTAACAATGCGCTTTAATCCCGCCTGGGCACAGACTTTTACCGCGCCGACAATGCCACCGGCTGGCCCTGATAATAAGGCATCCTTGCCACGCAATTGTGCTGCGGGGGTCAGGCCACCATGCGATTGCATGAATTTTACAGCAATATCAGGCAGTGCTTGTTGCACCTGCTGTACATAGGATTGCAGCACTGGTGTTACATAGGCATCCACAACCGCTGTGTTCCCACGAGGTATCAGCTTGATTAGTGGGCTGGCATCAGAAGACAGGACAATATTACGAAATCCAGCTTGGCGGGCGAGTTTGGCTATCTGCTGTTCCATCTCAGGATATTTATAGCTGTGCATCAGAACAACGGCTATGCTGTCAATGCCCTGCTTTATATAAGCGTGCAGAATGCTGGTAACAGCCTGTGCGTCAAAAGATTCTAAAACGGTTCCATCTGCGGCCACACGACCAGGAATTTCGGCGACATGCGTATATAACGGTTCGGGTAGAAGGATATGCAGATCAAACAGATTGGGGCGATGCTGATCACCAATGCGCAAGACATCCGCCAGTCCCTGGTTGACCACCAGTAAAACTTTTTCGCCCTTACGTTCCAATAGCGCATTGGTGGCAACAGTCGTGCCCATATGTACCGCAGCAATCAATGCCGTATCACCACCAGTAATGTGTTGAATGGCATGGGTTGCCGCATCTTCATAAACGGCTGGATTATGGGAGAGCAGCTTTAATACCCGCTGTTCGCCGCTGCTGGCATGTGCGACCACATCGGTGAACGTACCACCGCGATCAATCCAGAACTGCCAGGTTGTCATTGTGCAACCAGGGCGTCCATGGCCTTGGCAAGTTTAATGTCCAGCGTACTGATGCCATGGCATGAATGCGTTGTCAGGGCAACATCCACACGGTTATAAACATTCATCCATTCCGGGTGGTGATCCATTTTTTCACAGATCATCGCTGCCTGTACCATAAATGCCATGGCCTCGGAGAAGTCTTTAAAGCGGTAGGTTTTGACAAGAGCTTCCCGACTCTGGTGGCGTTGCCAGCCAGAGATCTGCTCCAAAAACAGATTCAGTTCATGGGGTTCGATTTTATTCACTGCAGACATAATAGTACTTCCACTTTAGAAAGGTACAGTGCTGCAAATGCCGCTTGTTCTGCGATACGGTGCTCATGTATGAAGAATACACTCCGCTCCGTTTCTCGCCCAACCGACATTTTCGCCGTCTGTACCTTTCTAAATTGTAAGCACTATAAACAAACAGACCTTGAAATCTGTTGAAGCAATGCCAAATTATATGTATGATAGCAAGCACGGAACGCATCAGGCGTTCTTGCAAATGAAATTGAGGAGTATCATGCTTAATAAGGCGCAATACGATGTCATCAATCCCGGTAAAGCGGCCGTTGATGAAGGTTTACGCAATTACATGCTGAACATCTATAACTATATGGCAGGCGCGTTGGCGTTCAACGGTGCCCTGGCCTATCTGATCTATTCAACCCCAGCACTGTTTAACGCACTGGCACCCAATGCCATGATCTTTGGCTTTATCGCCATGGGAATCAGTCTGTTTGCCGGGTTTAAGATCACCAGCATCAAACCGGGCACGGCGCAGATCCTGTTCTGGTCGTATGCCGGGTCGCTGGCCGTCATCACTTCTGTGTATCTGGCTGCTTTCGAGCCTACAAGCGTGATTCGGGCATTTTTCCAGACAGCTGCTGTTTTTGCCGGGATGAGCCTGTACGGCTATACAACTAAAAAGGACTTGAGCGGCATTGGCAGCTTCCTGATGGTTGGTCTCATCGGGGTACTGCTGGGCAGTCTTGTGAATCTGTTCCTGAAAAGTAGTGGTTTTGGCTTTGCCTTAAGTGCTATTTTCACCGTGATTATGGTGGGATTGATTGCTTATGATACGCAAAAGCTACGCAATATGTACTACCAGGTTCCTGCCGGTGAAATGCGCGACAAACTGGCGATTATGGGGGCACTGAATCTGTTTGCAGATTTCCTGTTCCTGTTCTTCCAGTTGCTGCAGTTCTTCGGCGACCGCCGCTAACAAGTGTAGAATAACAATACGAAGCCCGGGGTGACCCGGGCTTTTTTGTGGGGGGGGCATGCAAAATCGCTACTGCTCGTGAACAATTTTGTCATATGCTGCTGGACGCGAGCACGTTATTTAAATAGCATCACTTCCACGTTCACCGGTACGGATGCGCACCACTTCTTCAATCGTACTGACAAAAATTTTACCATCACCGATTTTTCCGGTATTGGCAGCAGTGCTGATGGCAGTAATAGCTGCATCGACCTGCGTATCTTCCAGAATGACTTCTATTTTTATTTTTGGTAGAAAATCAACAACATACTCGGCGCCGCGATAGAGTTCGGTATGCCCCTTCTGGCGGCCAAAGCCTTTGGCTTCAATCACCGTCAGGCCATTGATGCCAATATCCTGTAATGCGTCCTTGACGTCATCCAGCTTATACGGTTTGAGAATAGCTTCGATCTTTTTCATCATGTTTGTATAGAATACTGTGCTATGACCGACAACAGCGATTTACGCGCCGCCACAAAATTAGTCCATTTAGGCCGTAAACCAGAAAAATACGGTGGTCTGGTGAATCCGCCGGTGATGCGCGGCTCGACAATTTTATTCTCCAGTTGTGCCGCTATGCAGGCAGCCGAAAGCCACTGGCATGACCAGCCCTATTACGGGCGGCATGGCAATGATGCGACGTTTGCCTTTGAACAGGCCATTGCCGATCTGGAGGGCGGGTATCGTGCTGTGGCCGTGGAAAGTGGTCTGGCAGCGATTACGGCAGCGATCAGTGCCTTTGTCAAAGCCGGTGATCACCTGCTGATGACGGATGCGGTGTATGGTCCCACACGCAAATTTTGTGATAGCTTTCTGCGTCGTTTTGATGTCGAAACAACATACTATGATCCGCGCATAAACCCAGACAAACTGGCGGCATTGATACGCCCCAATACCCGTGTGCTGTTTATGGAATCGCCAGGTTCCCTGACCTTTGAGATGGAGGATATCCGGGGGTTGGCAGACGCTGCCCGGCAGGCCGGGGTTGTCAGTATGATGGACAATACCTGGGCAACGCCGTTGTACTGTAAGCCGCTCAGTCTGGGTGTGGATGTCGTTGTGCATGCGGCCACGAAATATATTGTAGGACATTCGGATGCCATGCTGGGGGTTATCGTCAGTAATGAACGGCATTACATGACCTTGCGCCAGAGCGTGGCGGTGTTCGGCCACCATGCCGCACCGGATGATATTTATCTGGCACAGCGAGGGCTCCGCAGCATGGCAGCGCGGCTGCAACAGCAATCCGCCAGCGCGATGCAGATTGCCCGGTGGTTGCAGCAGCAGTCGGCCGTACAGCGGGTGCTGTATCCGGCTCTACCTGACGATCCAGGTCATGCCTTATGGAATCGTGACTATACTGGTGCCAGCGGCCTGTTTGCCTTTGTCCTGCAACCAGCCTATGACCGTGCGGCCATGCAGCGGCTGGTGGATGGCGTGCGTCTGTTTGGTATCGGGTTCAGCTGGGGTGGGTATGAAAGCTTGATTTTGCCGGTGTCGTTGGGTGCTGTCCGTTCAGCGACACAATGGCAGGGGGGTGAAGTGGTGCGTTTAAGCGTTGGTCTGGAAGACCCGCTGGACTTGATCGACGATCTTGCAATCGGTTTTGCCGCATTGGAGGCATCGACATGACAGAAAAAACGCAGCAATTGCTGGAAGCGATACACTTTAACAGTGATGGGCTTGTTTGTGCTATTGCGCAGGATGCTGCAACTCAAGGGGTATTGATGCAGGCCTGGATGAATGCGGAATCGCTGCAACGTACCGTACAAACCGGGCAGGCATGGTACTGGTCACGCTCGCGGCAGTCCCTATGGCGTAAAGGTGAAACCAGCGGGCATACGCAACAGGTTTTAAGTCTGCGCCTGGATTGTGATGGAGATTGTCTTTTATTGCAGGTGGAGCAGGTGGGGGCTGCCTGCCATACCGGCAGGCAATCGTGTTTTTACAATGATTTCAGTGCCGATAAGGGCTTGCAGATTATCATGCCTGTACTGGATACATAAAAATTTAGCAATAATTCCTTGCTTTTCATCAGCAGTTTGGTTAATATTGTGTTAACAGAGAATAATAAGTTTACGGTGTGTTATGTTGACGATGACGTTCAAAAAACTGATTGCCGATGAACAAGGCGTTACCGCCCTGGAATACGCGCTGCTGGCCAGCCTGATTTCCGTCGTCGTTATTACGGCGATTCAGTCAGTCGGGCTGAATGCACGCAACGTGTTTTTCAACGTTGCTAGCGCGATTCGCGTGCCGAGTTAGATCAGGCAAACGCTTCTTCCCAACTGCCTTCTGTTGCGGCTTTGGAGTATTCCGTAGCCCGGTTTTCAAAGAAGTTGGCGTGCTCAACGCCATTCATGATTTCATCAATCCAGGGCAGGGGGTTTTCGGCGATTTTATAGATGGGCAGCAGCCCCAGCTGGGTCAGGCGGCGATCGGCAATATACCGGATATACTGTTTGACTTCACCAGGGGTTAGCCCTTCGACAGCCCCCATTTCAAAGGCAAGATCAACAAACGCATCCTCATGTTCAACGATGGTGTGGCAGGCGGTGTACAGACGCTGTTCCAGTTCCGGCGTCCAGATTTCCGGATTCTCACTGACAAACGTGCGGAACAGACGGATAATCGAGGCGCAATGCAGCGATTCATCGCGCACCGACCAGGACACAATCTGCCCCATGCCCTTCATTTTATTCATGCGCGGGAAGTTGAGCAGAATAGCAAAGCTGGCAAACAGTTGCAGGCCTTCTGTAAACCCGCCGAATACTGCCAGGGTGGTAGCAATATCCGCTTTAGTAGCAACGCCAAACTGCTGCATGTAGTCGTATTTATCCTTCATTTCCTTATACCGCATGAAGGCACTGTATTCTGTTTCCGGCATGCCGACGGTATCCAGGAGGTAGGAATAGGCGGCAATATGCACGGTTTCCATGTTGGAAAACGCCGCCAGCATCATTTGGACTTCAGTCGGTTGAAACACCTGGGAATAGTGCTTCATGTAGCAGTTATTCACTTCCACGTCCGCCTGGGTAAAGAAGCGGAAAATCTGGGTCAGCAGATTTCGTTCTGCTGGCGAAATGACCCGCTGCCAGTCTTTGACATCATCGGCCAGCGGTACTTCTTCCGGCAACCAGTGAATGCGCTGCTGCTGCAGCCAGGCATCATACGCCCAGGGGTAGCGAAATGGTTTGTAAGCGTGGGTGGAAACGAGAAGAGACATGGGGTTTTCCTTACGGATTTTGATGATGATCTATAGAACCCTCTGCAAAAGCCCTCTGTCATCCTGAACGAAGTGAAGGATCTCTTTGTATTATTGAGATTCTTCGCTGCGCTCAGGATGACATATGACTTTAGCAGAGGTTTCTAAAGTAGCCTGCAGAATCTGCCTTCCTAGATGCATAGATAGCTTGCTGCAGGATATCTTCATTTTCCAGTAAAAAATTACTATTGCCAGTAATATTTTCAAGAAACAGCAGAATTGACTGTTTACTGCAGCGATACAACCGCTTTAGCAGAAGCCGTAGTCTTCTACGACTGACGCGAAACGTTTCTGTCATTCCTTCGTTGCTCTCAGGACAAGCGCTGAGCGCAGCGAAGGATCTTAGCCTACAGGCTGTCATTCCCGTGCTGGCCAGTAATCTGATGTTGTACCAAAGCAGGATTGTATCTGTCGATATGACTGATGATACGTGTTTTTATATCATCAAGATGCAACTGCACCACCGCCGCCAGGTTGGGATCCGAAAATTGCGCCAGTAACACCCGCCGCATCACCGCCGGTGATGGGGCAGGAATGTCAGTGCTGCCATTTCCAGGATAGCCCCTCTCTTTTAAAGAGGCCATTAGATATTGGGTTGTTGCAGAATAGCGACTCAAGTTCTGCTGCATTTTGGCAATTTTCTGTTTTGTGTCCTTACTGGGTGTATTTTGAGCGCACTCCACTTCATTTTCATAGGTATCCATGGCATCCGCGATCTTTATATATAATTGTTTTGTATCAATATTTTTTATTTTCTCAAAACGCTTCCAAATTGATTCAAAATTTTGATGCGGATTAAAGGAGGGGTGATAAGACTGCGCAAGGCGTGCGTGCACGATAGTCCCCGGATGGATGTGTGGTGACAAGTCCGTGACGCTTTTCGTAGAATCTTGCATCTCCAGAAACCTGATCAGCGGGATACCGTTTTCCTTGCGGTACTGCACATTGCTGCGCTGCATGGTTTTCAACATATTTGGCCATGGTATGCCTATTTCCAGAGGGATACCCGCCAACAGGTATTCTTCCAGGGCATTTTGCATATGCGCCATTAACGCATCGGTTTGTGCCTGCTCTCGCTGCAGAAAAGCACTGACATGCTCTACCGGGCGCATATTCTCATCCAGTATTGTGGATCCTTTGGGAAAAACACCTGCGTCACATCCAGTGCCATAGTCTGTATTCAGCATGCACAGCAGTTCGTCATGTGCCATGCGCCAGTACCCCACCATCTGAGCCGCTTCTTTTTTACACAATACCCTGGTGATAGCCTCAGCTACGGCTTGTTTTTGCTGTGCCGTTATGGGCTGGCGTTCTGCATCCAGCATATTTGCGGCCAGATCATAGCGTGTGCCATCCCCAAAAATAATTTCCGGCGTGCCATCAAAAATATCATGTGTTCCCAGTGGCGTGTCACGACACAACAAATGCGCGATGAGCAAATCCAGGGGAGACGCATTACTGGGTAACGGATAATTCTTTGCAAGTTCCCTGCCAATCAGCGAAACATCATTATATCCGGACAGGGTCACCACATAGCTGTCAGGCCTTAACCACAGCCCGCCATCAAGCACACTATCAACACTACCACCAAAACAGCTTGAAAGGTAAATGGATAACCGCTGCTGGAATTGCGATCCCATTTGCGCCGTTGTCAGCAGTTTGAAAATATCCGTAGTCACCTGTGCGCCATCTTCACGCGCATTCAGGCGAATATAGTGTCCTACCTCATGTGTAAAATTACCATGCGCATCAATATTAACAACCAAAACATCATTTGCCGGCGTCTGTGCATAGGCTTTCTCAAACCCCGCTTGGATGTCCGCCACGTCCGCAATGCCATCTGCACCACCAATGGCAATCACACGGTCATAACATTTCTCATACACCGCCTGTTGCTTCTGCGCAGTCTCTGTACTGTACAGATTGCTCCCTATCAGCCAGACCAGTGTCGCCAACGTGTATTACTCCGCCGCCGTCTGGGCGGCCTGCATGGCCTGGCGCAGGCGTGCCTGTTGCTGTTCCTGCTCATATTCCTTAATGCGTTTCTGGCGCATGAATTCCGGCATGGTGGGGGCGATGGGGTATTTACCGCCAGCTGCCTTGCTCACCAGGTGTTTTAAGTCCTTATGCTCAAAGAAACGCGGCATATCGCACAGAATCGGCTTGTTGGAATAATTCTGGAAAATAACGTAGTGCTTGCCCTTTTCAATCGACATGAAATCTTCAGGGCGAATCAGCGGTTGTCCCTGATACGAGCGTTGCAGGTTGGTGGCAAACGGGTTGGTCTGCTTAGATAAACCAATAGTTCGACTCTTTGACTTGGTTTCCAGGGTGCGCTGTCCCACCATCTCAGAGAAGCGTTTGGCGGTGGTTTCGTTGTTCAATGTCAACACCACTTTGGCGGCGGTGGTGGAAATTACCGTTTCGGTTTCTTCCTTGCTGTATTTGGTTTGAATCTGCCCCAGATCCTGACCAATCATCAGATAACTTACCCGCTGACCACGACCGACGGCGGGGCCGTCAATCAAGGCCTGCAGTTTCGGCATCTGCGGAAACTCATCGAGTACGAAAATCGCATCACAAGGTCCGACTTTCTGGCCATCACGCGTCGTGGATCCTGGTTTGTGCGCCACCAGCCAGGCCGATAAGGCTTCGACCAGCAGGCCGGTAATAACCCCCAGGGCGCGGGCATCTTCCTGGTTTACACAGACATACAGGGAGATAGGTTTCATCTCGCCGGTAACCGGGTCTTTCATGCCGCGCACGTCCATAAACGAGAAATCGCTTTTGGAGGTGCGATCCCGCACTGCACTGTTTTTGAAAACAATCAAGCCGCCATCCATGGTGGATAGAATCGAACCGCGTTCCTTGTCCGGCGTTTGCGCCAGCTGCGTCATTTCAATAATGGCACGCGGTGAATAGCCGTTCTCGCGGGCTTCACGCACTGCATCCATCAGCATATCCTTGACGGGATCGGCAGTCATGGCGGCCATGGGGTTACTTTTTTTCAACTGATCAACTTTTTCAGCCGCCCCAATGGTGGCTTCGGTCATCCAGTCAATGAGCATGGGGATGCACGGCTCACGACCCACCCATTCCTGGGGAAAGCCACGATAATTGCCGTTTTCACACTTATTCACCAGGAAGTGAATTAATCCGGCCAATACGGCGCGCCCTTTTTTCGACCAGTGCGGATCGGCGTTACCCTTTGGTTCTTCGATCATGATGTTGACCAGACGATCCACATACAAATCACGGTTGGGGCCTATGGGTGGCATGGACAGTGGTGACAAGGGATTCCAGCGCGGGTAGAAAATCCCCTTTTCCGGCTCATCCTGTGCTGCCCATTCCAGTTTCAGGCAATAGCTGTGCTTGGAGCGGTAACCACTGGTAATATCAAATAACTCTGGCTTCACATCGTTAATGATCATGGACGCATTATCGCAGGTGAGAATTGTGGGCACAACGATACTGACGGTTTTACCGGTACCAGGAGGGGCAACGCAAAGCACG
>JANMDF010000017.1:0-1914 GCA_031376145.1 Alphaproteobacteria bacterium | reverse complement strand
CGGTCATAACTATTGATGGCATCGAATTTACCTTCATGGGTAGAAACGTATTGCAAAGCGTGCGCCTGTTGTTGGGTCAGGCCAACTGACTGGATCGTGTTCAAATCCAACTCTAACAATGATTGGCCAATAAAGTGCTGCAACCTATCGGTTGTGGCCTGGCCGGTATTGGGGTTGATAACTAGTAGCTTCATAATTTGCCGATCGAACTAAAAAACCTTCTCCATAAACACACTATTCGGGTCATCCCAATAGCCTTCAAACGGCCCACAATACGTAAAGCCAAAACTAAGATACATAGTTCGTGCAGGAATAAATGCGGGTTGAGAACCTGTTTCTAAACTTAACTTTTTATAGCCTCGCTCGACTGCAGTATCAATCAGCACTTGCAAAATACTAGAGGCTACTTTCTTCCTCAAGTGCTTTGACGACGTACGCATAGACTTCACTTCGGCATGTTGCGAATGCAACTCCTTCAACGCCCCGCAACCAAGCAACTCACCACCCTCCCAAGCACTCCAAAAAGTAATCTCAGGTTTGCGCAGTGCGTCTATATCGAGCGCATGCACACTACAAGCAGGAGACGATGCTCGCATACCTGCGAGGTGCTCCTCAAGCAACAGAGCAATTTCAGGCCCTCTTAAATCGTCGATCTTGATCTGCATCACAGCCTACTAATAGCGCCCTTCCAACTTGCCATCCTAGCCTCACGCTCATCGGCAGAAATCATCGGCTTAAAAATCCGATCAACCTTCCACTGTGCCGAAAGCTCATTGGTGTTTTTCCAAACGCCCACCGTCAAACCCGCAAGATAAGCGGCACCCAACGCCGTGGTCTCCAGCACCTGTGGCCGCATGACGGTTACGCCGCTGAAGTCGGCCTGCATTTGCATCAACAAATTATTGCCAGCGGCACCACCATCAACCCGCAAGTTTTTCACGGAGCCTTTCATCGCTTGTAATAACTCTGTCGATTGAAACGCTATCGCCTCTAAAGCCGCGCGTGCAATATGCGCCGATGTCGTGCCCCGCGAAAGCCCAAACATGGCACCGCGCGCATTTGGGTTCCAGTATGGAGCACCTAGGCCTGCGAAAGTTGGCAAAAATGTTACGCCATTTGTATCAGGCACCGAAGCGGCCAGCCCTTCTACCTCGGTTGATGACTTAATTACGCCCAAACCATCGCGCAACCATTGCACCACCGCACCGCCGATAAACACACTACCTTCAACGGCGTATTGCGGCGAATCGCCTTCGAGTTGACATGCAGCGGTGAGCAACAAACCCTTGGGCGCTTCGGAGACGTCCGAACCACGATGCGACAGCATAAAACAACCCGTACCGTAGGTGTTTTTGGCCATGCCTGCACTTAAGCAAGCCTGCCCATAGAGTGCTGATTGTTGGTCACCCGCCATCGCCGCAATAGCAACTTTATGCGAACCCTCATCGCCCAATTTCGATGTATATCCCACAAGCTCGCCAGACTTCACGACCTTGGGCAACATTGCCAAGGAAACTCTAATGGCTGCGCACAACTCAGGGCTCCATGCGCCACGATTGATATCAAACAGCATCGTGCGTGACGCATTCGTCACATCGGTCGCATGAACCGCGCCCGCAGATTGTTTGCCGCCGGTTAAATTCCACAACAACCAACTATCTACCGTACCAAACGCCAACAAACCGCGCTCGGCCTTTGCTCGTGCACCAGGCACTTGATCCAAAATCCACGCGATTTTAGTGCCTGAAAAATATGAATCAATGACTAGGCCGGTTTGCGAACGAACTAAGCGCTCATAGCCTTCACTTTTCAACTGCTCGCAACGCTCATCCGTGCGATATCTTGCCAAACAATCGCTCTATGAATTGGTTGCCCGGTAGTCACATCCCAAACCACCGTCGTTTCACGCTGGTT
>JANMDF010000167.1:0-5887 GCA_031376145.1 Alphaproteobacteria bacterium | reverse complement strand
TGCTGTGCAGCCAGTTGCTGTATCTCTTTACTGATACCAAACAGCACGCCCATAAAATCATCGACATAGAGGGCAAGATCGAGCAGCAGGTTGCTCTCATCCAGACTGGACAAGCTATCCGGCGCCGCCCTGGCAGTGAGTAAACGTTCACTCATACTGTGATTGCTGGCCAGCAGCCACGCAACAAAGGCCTGATCAAGACGGATCAGGCCATCGCGGTGGTACAGATCGGGGAAGGTAAGATTGAAAGCAAGAGCAAGTGCGGACATAGCCTGTGGCTTATGCCGTAACGTCACACTATTGGCTAGTCTAAATCACGCAATGCAGCATGCAGCTTGTATGTGAGATGTGCAACGAATGTAATAGCAGCCGTGCCGATTATTCCCATCGTGACCAGATTGTGGTCAACGTGGCTCAAATTCCGGGCAACGGGATGATCGACATGCGCCAGCGCCTGCTGGGTAGCTTGCACCCCTGCATCCAACGCACGGGGAATAGCAACTCCGGCAAGTCCGGCAATAGTACTGCGTTTGAGACTATTAGGTATATCCCGCCGCTCTTGAACCTCCATGATTTGGGCAAACTCTTGAATGTACTGTCGCGCTGCGTGCTCAAGAACGTCTGGGCTTTCTGTCTGCGCTACTTCTTCAAGAGTGCGTTGATTTAATTGCTGAACTGCATATAAGAATGGCTCTTGATCCGGGTCAGCAGTGACACGCGCATAGCGTTGTGCATCCAGCCGGTTCAAATATGTATCCGGAGTCCCCATATTGTGTTGGCTGGTAGCTTCTCGAAACTGCTGCTTAAACGTATCAATATCTGGCGCAGTAACAGCCGCAACCAGGTCTTTCGGGTGTTTCACGACTTGTGCAAGACTGCGCTGCCAGTCTGGTGTCTTATGCCATTGCTCGGTTTTATTTTTATGGTCCTTTGGGGCATCCGCACCGCCACGCCAGAAATATGCCCGAAAGGTTTTGCTGGGATGGTCAAAAAAGGCAACGGCAGTGTGCTGGTTATCATCTGCATGTAAAACGATGGTATGCTCTGGTAACATGGGCAATCCTTTTTTGTGTGTTATCGTGGGTTGTTGCGGTCAAATTGTATTTTGCTGTACAATGATATTCCTGTCAGAAACGCGCAGTAATGCCTGATTTGAAAGCATGGTGATGATCCTTTTACAGAGGACATCTTGCCAGACTTGCCCACTTCATGCTGTGATGCGCATCACAAAAGTGGGAAACTGGGGCTACAACCGCCTGCTTTCTTTCGTTCCCAGAGCTAAAATAGCGACAACGCTTAATAAAGACGTTTTTCCGGCCAGCGCATTATTAGTGGAAACAATCAGCAGCAACAGCAGCATTCCAAGTTTTGCAATGACCGGCAGGCCACGCATCAGATAGCGATAAAAGCCGGCAAAACTGATCATAAACACCACAAACAGAATCGCGCCAAACCGCACCATAATCATGATCCAGGAGTTTTCAATCGTCCAGGTCAGGCCAACATAACTCATCAGGTTTTCCAGCACAATATTATCCATACCCCACAGAAAATCCTGCGTATCCATATAGTCAAAAATACTGAACAGCAGCAGGCGTTCGGCTGCGCTGGCATCCCAGGTGAACCGCCCAACAAGATGCTGTCCAAATTCGGTGGCAAATAAAATATATCCACCCGCAAACGGCAGTAAGGCGATAATGCCGAAGATGGCTGTGATGAGGCGCAGATCGAGTGTTCGAGCCGCAGATTGCTGCAGTATTATATATATACTGTATCCAAGCAGGCCGATACTGGTGATAATCAAGGCGGCTCGCCCGCCGAAAGCCACCAGCGAAAGATATACGATGCTGCCCGCAGCCAGCATCCTGACATAGCGGTTCCCTGTCAGGATAAAAAACAGGGTCACCGACATGATGGCGGCATTGGTCAGCGGATGCCCAAATAGTGCCGTGGCTCTGGGGTCGCCAGTGATCAGTCTGTTCTGAATAACATACGGAATCATATGGGTGCGGGTGGCGGCCTCAAAAATGCCGATCACGGCATTGATCAATAACAGGCACAGGACAAGGTGGCACAGATTAATGCGCTGCTGTGGTGTCAGCATGTTTAACAGCAGCACGATAAGAGCTGGCAACAGCAATGTATCCACCATAAACGCAGCCGCACCACCACCATGAATGATCAGGATGGCAGCACCAATACCTGCAAGGGTAACGATATACCGCTGAACCGCCCAGGACGGATGATGCTGGCCGGTCTTATCCGCCAATATTGTCACACCCATGCCACGGCGGGTCAGAAACAGGGTGATCAAAACACCCATCACAACATAGGTTGCCGGATGTACCTTAAAAATCATGCTGGCCGCCGGATCCGTATACGGCCAGCCAATCGCTGTTAACCCCATGGGCGACAGCGTTACTGCCAGAATAACGGCCAGCAGTACCAGACGATAAATGATATGTTGTGACATGCTGGTGGCCTAGCATAGCTGTGTAGTGCTGCCAAGGGCTTCGCAGGGCATTGCGGTCTTTCGCTTCGCTCAGGATGACAGGGGCGTTTCACGCCAGCCGGAGAAAAGTGACAAATATCATTTTTATTGAAGTATTTTATATAATTTGTTATAAATAGGGGCGTCACATTTTTGCGGGACTTACGCAGCGATGCAATTTGCATCACTATCCGTCTTCCCGACGTTCGCCGGGAAGACGGAAACATCGTTATTTTGTGTAAGTCCTGTTTTGTTCGTACGCACAATGTGGTTATCGCCTGTTAAAGATTTTATGGTAATGTAAATGATGCTCAAGAATTTGATGAAACTCTCCCCGCTGCTGTTGTCAGTATTTCTGCTGACTGCCTGTGGCGATGATGCTGAACAGCAGACAACCGCCCAGAAAGACGCAGACCCCGTGCGCAATCTGCTGGATGAGGTCAATAAGCAGCAGATTAAGCCGCCAAAACCGGCGATGCTGTCGACCATCACCAATACTCTGGTATTTTCATCCGTACGCCTGGGCGAAGAAATGACCTTGCCTATCGTGTTAAATGCCGAAGGCGATGATCCATTGACAGTGCTGGACATTAAAGTTGCCAGTGAACAACAGGTTTTTACTATTGATGGATCGTGCAGCAAGGGTGTGATCCTGGGCACGAATCAAAGCAGCTGCCGTATTGATGTAACATTTCGCCCCACCGATCCACGACTGTATCAAACCAGTATTGTCGTCGTGCATTCCGCCCAGAACAGCCCGTTATTAATCGATGTCAGTGGCAATGGCGAACTGCCACCACAGGCTGCAGCACCTGTTTTTGAACAACCAAAACCCCCTTCAGACCTTTATAACGAGGCGCAGCGTCTGCTGGCGCAGCGTAAGGGTGCAGCACTGCAGGTTCTCAGCAATGGCTTTGAACTGCAAGGCGACCGTTGGAATCTCTCTGATAAAGATTATGCAGGCATTGGTGTAGAGCCAAGCGTGTCTACCTATCCCGTTAATCGCACTCGGATGATCACCGCAGATCGCTTTATCCCGGCAGTGATGGAAACCACCGTCAGCTCTGAAATTCCTGGTGGTCGCATGACGGCGATTATTGAAAATAATGTTTACAGTGCGGAGGGGCGTAATATCCTTATTCCTGCCGGATCACGTACCATAGGAACTTACGAAGGCCTTGGTAAAACCGGTAATGAACGGTTGAATGTTACCTGGTCGCGCATCATCACGCCAAGTGGTGTCGGGATCAGTGTGGATTCTCCGGGTGCAGATCCCATGGGACGCACCGGGTTGGTTGGTGATGTCGACAATCGTTATTTTGATCGTTACATTGTGCCGTTGCTTGTAACATCCATGGGGATTGCCGCCAATTATGCGGTGTCACCAGATCAGGTGCAGCAGACAACGTTTGGGGGGATTACAGACGGGTTTTTAGGAACGGTAACCTCTGAAACGCTTTCGAAGGAGACCGTAGCCGGACGTCAGTTCGCTGCCGCCATGCTGGAAATCAGTAAACAGATTATCGAAGAAAATATCGAGATTGGCCCGATTGTTACTATTCCAGGGGGCACACGCTTTACCATCATGCCTACGCGTGATCTGGTCTTAAAAAATCCAACACTTATTTCTGCAGCTGAAGAAAATCCAGACAGCATTGGTGCACAGGCCAAACAGTTGGTACAGGCGATTCAGCGCGGTGATTTTAATACCAGCACGGATAAAATCACCGATCTGTTAGCCAAAGCCGCACAAAAAGCCAATGCGAGCGGGGGTGGTCTGGCCGGTGCCGGTGTTGGCAGCAATGCACAGTACGATTTTGGCCCTCCGACTGCGCCGGGCGCACAACGATAAAAATCTCTATAAAGGGTAACCCATGAGTGACGTTTTTTCTTCCACCTCCATTTCTAATGAGTTGCTGTTGAACGCTCTGAAGCCTTTGCAGGTGTATTATGAAGACCCGGAGGTAGAAGAGATTGCGATTAACAGACCGAGTGAAATCTATGTGAAGCGTCCAAAGGAATCCTGGACACCGCAAGCGGCTGATGAGATAACGATCAAGCGCATTTTTGCCCTGTGCCGGATGCTTGCCAATGTAACGGATCAGAATTTTGATGTGAATGCCCTGCCGATTTTGTCGGCAACCCTGCCAGGCGGACACCGTTTTCAGGCCGTGGTAGGTGCCAATGTGCGCTATGAAATGTCAGATACGCACGGCATGGCACTGTGTATTCGCCGCTTTAACAAAGATAAAAAGTATGCCCTGGATGATTTTGAGTTAAAACCCGGCATCCGCCGTGAGAATTTAGTAACCTTTCGTGGTGAAGAAAAACGCCGCTACAGTGAATATGCCTATGAAGATCTGATTGGTGCCGTACAGAACGGCGAAGCGGTCTTGATCTCCGGTGCTACCTCCACCGGTAAAACCACATTTTTAAATGCCCTGGTGGACTTCATTCCGCGTGATCGCCGGATTATTACCGTGGAAGACACCCGCGAGGTGGTAGTGCCGCAAAAAAACCGCGTGCATTTTGTCGTCTCCCGGACAGAAGGCACCAACAAGGTGAGCTATTCCCACATTCTGGACGTTGTGGTGCGGATGACACCCGACATTATTGTCTGCGGCGAGGTCTCGGTGATGAACGCCAAAAGTATTTACCGGCTGATGACCACCGGTCACTCCAACTTTATGGCCACGATTCACTCAGACAGCCCGGAAATGGCCTTGCGCTCCTTCTGGCAGAACCTAACCCAGGAGAATCCGGAACTGGATCCAGAAGCAGCGATTGGCATTCTGTCCAAAGCCTTTGGCCGGATTGTGCAGATTGATCGCAGTACCGGTAAGCGGGTGATTACTGCCGTTGATGCGCCGAATATCATTGAAAAAGTGCTGCGGGATGCGTCCCAGGACTTAAGACCCGGGCACAATATCCCAGCCCCCCGTATTCTTGCCCCTGAAATTCCCATGTCATGAGTCTGTTATGCGCTTAGCATCCGATTTAGGTGAATCCAATAAAGCAAAGTTCTACATCATTCGTACGATGTTGTGGACGGCATTATGTTTTATCCTGACATTGCCCATCTTATGCTCCATTTTCACCTTTATTAAATATGGGGTCAGTGCGCCGGTAGTCGATGCCGTGGGCGGCTACTGGAAAATGCTGCTCAGCCCCGGAACATTTTATGATTTTCATGTGCGCTGGATTCAGAATACCGCCGTTGACGCCAATAACTGGCGTCTGTTTGGCATGCCGGTGGAAATGACCCTCAGTGTTGCGATAGCAGCAACATTGTTCATGTACATGATTATCCGCAATCCTTACAGTTTTATGGAAACCACGTTTGGTTCCGCCCGTCTGGCACGAACTAATGATGTTAAGGAAATGGGGCTGCTGGAT
>JANMDF010000161.1:0-2195 GCA_031376145.1 Alphaproteobacteria bacterium | reverse complement strand
CAGCATATCATTACCGTTACCGTACAGGAGAAACTGGATCACGGTATTTCGGTTAGTGGCGGCTGGCTCCTGGAAGACGGTATCGCCGTCATGGATCTGCGCATCATTCAACGCCTGCCCGGCGTGCACAATTGGCAGAATGTGGCAGCCGCTTATGCTGTCTGCCGACAGCTTGGCCTGGGGCAAATGGATATTATTAATGCCGTGCACCGCTTTCCCGGCCTGGCACACCGTCAGGAACTGATTAGCGACGCAGGCGGCGTTGCCTACGTGAACGACAGCAAGGCCACCAATGACGATGCCGCCGCTACGGCACTCGTCTGCTATGATCCCATTTACTGGATTCTGGGGGGCAAGCCTAAAAGTGGTGGTCTGCAGAAAGTCACACCACTGCTGAGCCGCATTGCTAAAGCCTATGTTATTGGCGAAGCCAGCGACGCTTTTGCCGACTATCTCAGCCACCACAATATCTCAGTCGTCAAAAGCGGCAGCATGGATCAAGCGGTGGCTACCGCACACAGGGATGCTGTCGCTGACCCGCGCCCCCAGAAAACGGTATTACTGTCACCGGCCTGTGCATCGTTTGATCAGTACAACAATTTTGAAGAACGCGGCGACCATTTCCGGCAACTGGTGCTGGCACAGCTGGGCGCAAACGCTCCATGAGCACCCCCCTTTCCCGCAATGACACCAGCCTGATCGGCAAATGGTGGTGGACAGTGGATCGCCGCCTGCTGTGCCTGCTGTGCAGTCTCATGGCGATTGGTGCTATTATGATCGCGGCGGCCAGTCCGGCAGTGGCCTCGCGCATTGGCCTATCCCCCAATTATTTTGTCAAACAGCATCTACTGTTGCTTCTCCCCAGTGCCTGCCTGATGTTGGCCACATCCCTGCTCAGTCCTCTATATATCCGCCGTCTGGCAGTGCTGGCCTTGATTGGTGTGTTTGCCTGCCTGGTGGCCACACCGTTTATGGGCACGGCCATTAAAGGCGCGGTGCGCTGGATTTCCATCGGGGGCTTTTCCCTGCAGGCGTCAGAATTTCTCAAGCCTGCCCTGGCTGTTGGTTGTGCCTGGATGTTTGCCGAATGGCGCAAGCATAATGGTTTTCCGGGTTGGCTGTTTGCCATGCTGTTTTATGCCGCGTCTGTCACGTTACTGATGATGCAGCCGGACTTTGGCCAGACTGCCGTGGTATCCGCTATCTGGTGGACACAGTTTTTCCTGGCTGGCATGCCAATCTATCTGGTGATTATTGGCCTGCCGGCGTTAGGAATTGGCGCGGTGGGTATTTATTACATGTTTCCACACGTGCACAGCCGGGTGAATCGCTTTCTCGATCCTGAATCCGGAGATACCTATCAGATTGATCAATCCATCCGCGCCCTGCACAACGGCGGCTTTCTCGGGCGCGGGCCTGGTGAAGGCCAGATCAAGCACTATCTGCCCGATGCCCACGCCGATTTTATTTTTTCGATTATTGGCGAAGAGTTCGGCCTTATCGCCTGCATGCTGCTGGTTTGTCTTATTATCGCCATTTTCTGGCAGGTGCTGAAACACGTCATGCAGGAAAAAAACCTGTTTGTGGTGCTGGCCACCATGGGGTTGCTGACGCAGTTCATGGTGCAGTCGTTCATCAATATCGCCTCCAGCCTCAATATGATCCCCACCAAGGGTATGACCCTGCCGTTTATCAGCTACGGCGGATCGTCACTTATTGCCACAGCCTGGGCAATGGGGATGCTGCTGGCCTTGACACGCAGCCGGGCTGGTAGTCGGATTAAGGGATAGGTGTGTATGCCTGTTTCCCCAGCCGCTGAATCTCCCAGTGCAGATCAATACCGCTGTGGGCAAGGACGCGGGCGCGGACGTCTTCACCCAACATTTCCAGATCGTCGGCAGTAGCATTGCCCAAGTTCAGTAGAAAATTACAGTGTTTTTCAGATACTTGTGCATTTCCGCGCATCAAGCCACGACAACCGGCGGCATCAATCAACGCCCAGGCCTTATGCCCTGGCGGGTTGGTAAACGTGCTACCGCCGGTACGTCCCTTCACCGGTTGTGCCGCTTCACGCTGGGTGCGGATATCCGCCATGACGGCGGCGATGGCATCAACGCTGGCAGTCACGCCCTGCAGGCAGGCAGCAACCACAATCCAGCCAGTCGGTAACGCGCTACGGCGATAGCTGAACCCCA
>JANMDF010000146.1:0-3450 GCA_031376145.1 Alphaproteobacteria bacterium | reverse complement strand
GGCTGCACCTTGAAATACAGTCTTCACGGCAGGACTCCTTACCACCCATCACTTCTCTCCGTCTTTCCGGAAACATAGGCGAATCCAAGGCTATGCCTTGGAAGATGAGCCTGTTATCCGGAATCCAGAATTTTAAGGCTGGATCCCGAATAGCTTGGTTTCCTTATCCATTCGCAATGCTCATGGAGAAAACCAGCTTTCGGGATCACAAAACTGATGGATGGTAAGCTTTACTGCTATTTAATTACCACGGAAGCAAAATTCAATCCAGGCGTTTTTTTTGGGGATACTCTGTACTAATGCGCTACCAGCCAGGAATACCCGATACCGCTTTCCACCAGCAGCGGTACGCTTAAATCAGCGGCCTGCTGCATGACGTTTTGAGCAATGCTGATGAGCGTTTGCGCACGATCAACGGCAACTTCAAAAACAAGTTCATCATGCACCTGTAATATCATGCGGGCATTAAGACTGTTCCCCGCTAATGCTGTCGGCATCCGAATCATGGCGCGTTTGATAATATCCGCTGCCGTGCCCTGCAGCGGCGCATTAATGGCGGCGCGTTCGGCAAAGTTGCGCATGGCTGGATTTTTATCATTGATGCCAGTAACATAGCACCGTCGCCCGAACAGGGTATTCACATAATCATGCTGGCGGGCAAAGGCGATATTGGCATCCATATAGGCTTTAATTCCGGGATAGCGGGCAAAATACGCCTCAATATAACCCTTGGCCTCAGTACCAGAACAGCCTAACTGCTGGCTTAAACCAAAAGCACTGATGCCGTAAATAATACCAAAATTAATGGCCTTGGCACGCCGTCTGGCATCGGCATCAACGGCATCCAATGGTATCCCAAACACCTGATGCGCTGTTTCACGGTGGATGTCCCTGTTTTCACTGAAGGCTTGTTTCAGGGCTGGAATATCGGCCATGTGTGCCAGCAGACGCAATTCAATCTGTGAATAATCCAGTGACACCAGAATGTTGCCTTTTTCAGCAACAAAGGCACCACGGATGCTGCGCCCCTCCTCGGTACGAATGGGAATATTCTGCAGGTTCGGATCGGTGGAACTGAGGCGTCCGGTGCTGGTCACCGTCTGCATGTAACTGGTATGTACCCTACCGGTTTTCGGATTAATGCTGTTGGGCAGCGCGTCAGTATAGGTGGATTTCAGTTTGCTTAACTGTCGCCAGTGCAGCACATGTTCGGCAATCTCATGCCCCTGTGCGGCCAGGTTTTCCAGCACGTCACTGGCGGTGCTGTAAGCACCGGTCTTACCTTTTTTCCCGCCACCAAGCTGCATTTCATCAAACAGCACCTCCCCCAGTTGCTTGGGAGAGCCAATATTAAAATCATGGCCGGAAATATTAAAAACATCTTGTTCAATAACTTGCAATTTTTTGTTAAAGTCATGGCTAAGGGTATTCAACACGCCTGGATCAACACGCACGCCTGCTCGCTCCATGTCGGCCAGTACTGGAATCAATGGGCGTTCCAGGATTTCATAAACATTAACCAGGTGTGTTTTCAGCAGATCATCACGGAACAGCTGCCACAGGCGCAAGGTAATATCCGCATCTTCGGCAGCATAGGTACAGGCTTGTTCCAGGGGCACTTCTGCAAAGCTGATGCGCGCCTTGCCGGTGCCGGTCACTTGATCATAAGTCGTTGTGGTATGGTTAAGATAGCGGTTGGCCAGTTCATCCATGCCATGGCCATGACGACTGCTGTATAAGACATAAGACAGCACCATGGTATCATCAATCGCCTGTAGGGGCACAAAACCGGCATGATGCAGGATATGCAGATCATATTTGATATTATGGCCAACCTTCAGAATACCTGGATTGCTGAGAATCGGATTCAGGGAATCGCGAACAACAGACAGGGACAGCTGTTGCAATGGGGGGGCAGTAACCGGATCACTGAGTAAATCGGTTTGCGTGGCAGGATGTCGATGCGCGATGGGGATATAGCAGGCCTCATTCGGTGTAACGCACAGCGAAATGCCCACCAGTTGCGCCTGCTGGGGATCCAGGCCGGTAGTTTCGGTGTCAATGGCCACCACACCCATGTGGTGAATTTTTGTGATCCAGGCTTTCAGGTCTGCTTCGGTGGCAACCAAAGTATACGAGGATTCTGTATGTTGAGATTCTTCGCGGAGCTTGCCCTGTAAGGGCTCAGAATGACAAAGTGCATTTTGCCCCAGATCCTGCCCCGCATCCTGCCACTGCTCGCGTAACCGCTTAACCAGATTTTTGAAATTCTGCTGTTCGAGGAACTGCAAGACCACACCTTTATCAAGGTTGGCTGGTTGCATCGCACTGAATGGCACCGCCAGTGGCACATCATCGCGCAAGGTTACCAGTTGCCGCGAGATGCGTGCCTGCTCGGCAAAGTCAATCAGGCTCTGGCGGCGTTTATCCTGTTTGATCTCCCCTGCCCTGGCCAGCAAACTATCAAGATCACCATATTCCAAGATAAGCTGTGCAGCGGTTTTAATACCAATACCAGGCACACCAGGGACGTTATCGCTGCTGTCACCGGCCAGCGACTGTACATCCACGACTTTTGCCGGGGGCACACCGAACTTTTCGATGGTCTCCGGTTCGCCCATGGTTTTGTTCTTAATGGGATCCATGAGAGAGACGCGGGGGCGAATCAACTGTAACAGATCCTTGTCTGCTGAGACAATCACCACATCATGCCCGGCCTCCAGGGCATCTTTGGTGTAGGTTGCAATCAGGTCATCGGCTTCAAAGCCTTCCTGTTCAATGCAGGCAACACCAAAAGCGCGGGTAGCCTCGCGAATCAGCGCAAATTGCGGAATCAGATCATCGGGTGCCGGTGGCCGGTGTGCCTTGTATTCTGGGTAAATATCATTGCGAAACGTTTTGCGGGCGGCATCAAATACTACCAGAATATTGCTGCTGTTCAGTTCGGCTTCCAGGCGCATCAGCATACTGCAGAAGCCAAACACCGCATTGACCGGCGTGCCGTCTGGCCGGTTCATTTTCGGCAGGGCATGATAGGCACGGAAAATATAGCCGGAGCCGTCAATCAGATAATAAGGGGTTTTAGACATGCCGTGTGTTTACGGCGGAATGGGGTTTGGTACAAGATGCGAATTACGGCAGCATCGCCCGTATGTCTTTCACCAGGCGGTACAGGGTCATAGATGATTCGGGAAAAGGCTCAAAACCAAAATGGCTGTAAAATTGTGCTGCGTTTTCATTTTTAGCATGCACCAGCACGGCGCGGATACCAGCAATATCCGCCGCTTGCATTGTTCTGCGTAATGCATCGGCAAGCAATCCCTGCCCTACCCGCTGATTTTGATACTTTATGTCTACGGTCAGGCGGGCAAGCACCACCATGACTGGCACTGGGTGCCGTGGTAGTCCTCTGGTTAGATGTTCCGGAGACTCCTGATGACTGATAGATCC
>JANMDF010000133.1:0-6638 GCA_031376145.1 Alphaproteobacteria bacterium | reverse complement strand
ATGCCTGCTGAAGGCATGGCTCGCAATGACATGCTCATCCGTCATTGCGAGGCGTAAGCCGAAGCAATCCAGCCAAAAAACAACTTTTAAATCGCCCTGGGTGAGGGGCTCATGCGTCATTATATGGTCATCTTGCTATACCAAGCATATGTGGCTGCAATCCCCTTTTCCAGCGGAATTTTTGCCTGCCAGCCCAGCGCATGTAACCTGCTGACATCGCTTAATTTACGGGGTGTGCCGTCTGGTTTTGCGGCGTCATAGATAAATTGTCCCTGCCATCCGATGACATTCGCCAGTATCTCAGCCAGTTCGGTAATGGTCAAATCACAGCCAGTTCCCACATTGATGGGCGTGCACTCAGCATAATGCTGCAATAAAAACACCAGGGCATCAGCCAGATCATCCACATTCAGGAATTCGCGGCGCGGTGTGCCAGTGCCCCACAATGTTACGGTATCAGCCTGGGTGCGTTTGGCATGATCAATTTTGCGCATTAAGGCAGGTAAAACGTGGCTGGTGTTAAGATCAAAATTATCACCGATGCCATAAAGGTTGGTTGGCATGGCACTGGTGTAAGCACGACCATACTCTGTGGCGTAAGCCTCGCAGAGTTTCACGCCCAGAATTTTTGCCAGGGCATAGGCGGCGTTGGTTGGCTCCAGTGCTCCTGTTAACAAACTGTCTTCGGTAATGGGCTGCGCGGCAAATTTTGGATAAATGCAGGTGGAGCCTAAAAACAGCACCCGCGGGACATCGGCGCGGTGTGCAGCATGAATAATGTTACTGGCAATCATCGCGTTGTCATACAGAAATTGCGCAGGGTAATCGTTGTTGGCGAGGATGCCGCCAACCCTGGCGGCGGCAATGATAATCGCATCCGGCTGCTTGTCGTAGAGAAATGCTTCCACCTGTTCCTGGCGCGTACAGTCGACCTGCTGCCGGTCAGCGGTTAACAGCTGGCATGGCTCATGGTTCAGGCGACGCAGCAATGCCTGTCCCACCATCCCACGATGTCCGGCAACCCAGATTTTTTTGTTCTGCAGATTAAAAATATTCATAGCGGCTCATCGTGCATGGCCTGACGATACACCGCTGCAATCTGTGTTGCAATAGCTGACCAGCGATACGTATCGCCAATATAGATGGGATTGGCTTTGAGTGCTGTATCCAAAGCCTGCTCAAGACTGCCGGCATCGCCTGGAATACACCGGATAGCCTGCTCAAACGGTGGCTGATACGCATACGCGGCATCCCCCAGAATCAGGCGCGTACCAGTGGCCATGGCTTCCATGGCACCCAGGGGTTGGGTTTCCAGAGATGAAGGCAGGCAATATACCGCCGCACCCGCATAGGCACTGTCCAGCAGGGGATCCGTGTAGTGCAGATTTTCAATCCATAGAATCTGTGTGCTATGTGCCTGAACAAACGCCCGGAAGGCTGCACCATAGGCGGCCTGAAATGGCAGGGTGCTCCCAATAAATACACCAGACAACCCACGCTTAACCAGGATTTGTGCCAGCAATAAGGGGTTCTTGCGTTCGACAATATTGCCAACGTATAAAACATAATCCTTACAGCCATAGGCCGTCTCAAATAATTGTGGGGTGGCACTGTAACGATGCTCAGGAACGCCGTTGGCGACGATATGTACGCGTGCTGGGTTCAGTGAAAACTTGCGGATGTAGAAATCCCGCTCCAGCGTATTAAGGCAGATCATGGCTGCGGCATTACGCGCCACATAAGCAGCACGATCCAGTTTTGTTTTGCCACCCCGCAACACCCCCAGCATTGCACGCATGGCAGCAAGCTTGAGCTGCTGCGTAAGTGTTGGTTTGCCAACACCAGCAATGGCAGACACTACATAACGGCGATGCCCCAGTGTGTGGTGCACAATATCATACCAGTTACCGGATTCGGAAAACAGGTGCAGCAGATCATAGGCATCGTCAGCATCTGCCCAGTTGAGAAACGAAACGGGATACGATTGCGCCTGTAAGGCTTGTACCAAGGCTGCACATCCCCGTTCAAAACCACCGTTCAGCACCGAAAACGGACTGTGGGGAATAACCCTGACCTGTGGATCAGACACGCTGGAACACATTATTATGCCCTACTCCACCCAGGAAGCGCAGCTCCTTCATGGCCACTTCCCGCATAACCCGTGAGGGGCCTGTATGGCCGGCAAAACTGAAGCGTGGCGGGGTAAACTCTGTGTACAGACTGGAATCATCCATGACCAGCAGACCGCCAGGCGCGAGGGCATCACGACACAGGATATAATCCGCCAGTACCACCTCATAATCATGATTACCATCGATATACAGCAGATCCCAGGTCTGGCTTTTGATGTATTCCTGTGCCACCGCATCGGTAGAATAGGCCTTCAGCAGATTGAGCGCCGGTAAATCAAAATGATTATTTGAAGCGATGACGTCCTGTTGATAGTCTAGGTTTGTGAGATACGTGCTGACCGCATCGCCTGCCGGTGAAAATGGTGATATACCATGGATTGTACAGGAAAAACCCAGTTCTTTGGCAATCAATCCCCACAGGGTGACTACCTGCCCACGGTAAACGCCGATTTCCAGGCATTTCTGCGGCTTAAATTCACGCAGCAGTGTATACCACATACCATGCAGGGCATCTTCGCCAAAGCCGCGCTGGTTCAAGGAAAAATACAGGCGGTGCTGTTGAATTTTCTGTGGCGCCATATGCCGCAGGTAGTGATGCATGTAGGCATGCAGACCATTGCGATCCAGCCAGGCGGAGACTGCGGTGGTAAAGGACATGTCATGGGTCAGTCCACCCTGCCGACGGTCGTAGCGCAGGCGGTCGTGGTACAGGTCAAGTCGGTTGCGGATAGCTGTTATCATGAATGACCTCCTAAAGATAGAAAGGGAGCAGTGAAGGATTGTTGCGTGGTGGGGGATGTGGCCGTCTCAGACCCAAACCCAGCTCCAGATGCTGTCAGCAGAGCTGGACGCACATAAATCATATTGCCCCGCACTGGTGGGCAGGGATGCAGGGTGCGGCTTGCGCAGTCCCACTGACAGGCGACAAAGCCCTGTTCCTGCAACAGGGCATCCACGGCTGCAGTGGCCACCGTGGTTTCCACGAGAATCTGCAGAGCCGGGGAAGCGGAAATGGTGGCCAGTGCACCCTTCAGAACCTCAAGCTCTCCGCCCTCAACATCAATAATCATCAGATCCACGGCACGGCGATATGTTTCAGGCAGGGCTGCCATATAGGTATCAAGGCGGATACAGGGAATCACCTCGGCACCGCTTGGCAGCAGCACACCTGCCGCCAGCGGTTCGCAGAAGCGGTGGCCGTCAAGATGCGGATGATCAGGATCATCCCGCAGTACCAACTGACCGTCAAAGGCGGATACTGCTTGCGGCACCGCCTGGATTGTTGTCAGGTCGTTCAGGCTGATATTGAGGCACAGGCGGTCATGGCTTTCCCGGCTGGGTTCAAAGGCATGCACTGCTCCGGTTGATCCAGCAAGCCGGGCTGCCAAAAGGCTGTAAAGACCAATATTCGCCCCCACATTCACCACCACTGCCCCCGGCCTGACTGCGTGGGCGATAAAATCACGCTCCACCGGTTCAAAATCAGCCCCCCATACCAGTTCGGCAATCTGGCCAGATGGGTGCAGCAGCACGGTCGTACCGTTGACGGGATACACAACCGGGCGGTGCCCGGTCAGCATGTTGCGCAGCTGGAACAGCTGGTACTTGAAAGGAACCCAGACCGGCAGCAGCAGGCGACGGATTGCGGGGCAGGCCTTCCCAAATGTGCGAATGTGTGCAAACATACAGACCTTTAATTTAGCCGGAAAGCGCGGATGTGTCTGCAACTGCAGCAGGCGGCACATAACTCAGCACAGACACAAACAGTTCATGCCGGTTGATTGGTGCCATTGTAATCAGCTGCCGCTGTACGATCCAGCGCAGTTCGAACAGGCGGGAAATGGGATTGCGTGTATTGCGAAAATATACGGCACTCGTTGAGGAATTGGTTTTAAGCGAATACATCTTTTGTGATTACTCTCAATCAGCGCGGCACACACCACATACAGTCATTCCACTTCAAAAAGCCCCATGGCTGCAAATTGTGCCGCCGGTGCTCAGGTACGTTTAAGTAGATTCCGCGCCGGTTCTCGCGTCGGCTCATTTTCGCCTATGGGGCATTTTGAATTGAAATAACTATAATTGCTAATCGCTTCCAAACACCATGTTAATGGCAGCGTCAAGCATTTTGCGCATCATCCGGCTACGCGCCAAGCCGTTTCGTTGCATTACTGCCGTGCTACCATTCAGCTTACGCAAAACAGAGCCTGTCATTCCTTAGTTTCTCTCAGGACAGGTTCTGAACCCAGTATCCACTACGGGACTCAGAATGATAGGAAGGTTTTTTTTGCTTAAGTCCTGACTTAATTCGCGCTGATCAATCATATGCTTTACGCCGTGTGCAAGTTAAGAAAAAACAGTTGAAAGGCAGAGAGATTCCCAATTTATTGGTTTTGCAGAGCCAAGAAGAAGGGAAAATCCCATGCCCAATGAAGAGTTTATCATCGAAGTATACTGTGTTGTCGATGAATTTTTAGCGAAAGAACTTGCAGGACAGCGATTGCGCAGATGTGGAGAGTCCCCACAGCTTACAGATGCCGAAGTTTTGACGATGGAAATTGTGGGGGAGTATTGGGGACACAACAGTGACAAAGGCATTTGGCGATATTTCAAGGAACACTGGCAAGCGTGGTTTCCAACGTTAGGCTGTCGTACCAGTTTCACACGTCAGTGTGCGAATCTGCTGCAAATGAAGAATCGTTTGCGTGAACGCATTGCCGCCCATCTGTGTCCAGCGGCAGAGATACAGCTTTTTGACGGTTTTCCCATTCCAACCTGCCATATCAAGCGTTGCTGGTCTCAAAATCCGTTCAAGGGTGTTGGCTCGATAAGTTATTGTGCAGCAAAAGATGAGCGTTATTTTGGTTTTAAAGGGCATTTGCTCATTCATCCCAACGGCCTGATTACAGGATTTGCCCTCGCTACTGCCAATATTGATGAACGAGATATTCTGCCAGAGGTTGTTGCGGGCAAAAAAGGACTTCTGATTGCTGATAAGGGATTAATCAGACCAATTATACAGGCGATTACAGGTAGGGAAGTGTTGACAGGCTCTGGAAAAAGTCATGTCCTCAGACAGGGCACTCTGATAGCGGCTTTTCATGCCTAAATCCAGACGGCGGGTGAAGCCGGATAATGTTGTCATGACCATTTCTGTTCCTTTTTAGCCGGCTTTGCGTATGGGGATAACAGCATGATCAACTGTCAACGTATTCTGCTGCAGGGATTTGATATAAGCAGCGTACTTTTTCCAGATATATATACGGTTACGTCGGTGAATGCGGCGGACTTCACGTAAAAACTTTTTACTGCGTCGCGTGCCGCCCCACTCAACATCAGAACGGTATTTTACAGGGAAAACCCCATTAATAAAACCTGCCTGCATTGCACGCAGGCAGTATTCGACGTCATCATAGCCATAAGGCGCAAGGGCTTCGTCAAAAATACCGTTCTTGGATAACAGATGCCAGGGAATGACATTGGGGCCATTAATAGCAACGGTACGTTGCACAAAATTTCCATATTCCAAGGTAGGATACTGCTGGTTATCGTCAACGCTTTGCAGGAAATCGCATTCTTCAATCATCGGCGTAAGGCTGCGCATCGACCGCAAGCGTTTCCAAAGGCTGGTACCACGAACGTTAGCCCCCAGACGAAAAGAAACAACACCTAATGTTTCTCCCATACGCGCATACAGCTCAACAATTTTACGTTCCATCTCCGGATCATGCAGAATAATATCATCCTGCATGACCACAGAAAAACCACCAGTTACCTGACGCAGGGCGGTATTAACGGATAACAGCATGTGCACGTCCGGTGTGTGTATTTTAACGACATCACGCCCTGTGCGCGCAATAAACGCATCAACAACCGCCTCGCTACCATCTGTGCAGCCATCAATAACCGTAAAAATACGGGCATCCTTTCCAGCGCACTGGTGAATACCTTCCAGCGTCATGGGCAGGATATCTTCTTTATTAAAAATCGGTATGATGTAGTTAAACGCTGGCACAAGGTATCTTTCCTGAGGGATTATTGAGGATTATGCCGCATGGGGAATGGGCACGCCTGCTGCCTGTGCGGCCTTGGCAAAACGGCTGTAGACATCCAGATTACGTGCATCCAGGTAGCCGCCCTGAATCAGTAGCTGCAAGGCGGATGTGTAACAAGCCGCAGGCGTATTTCCCTGTAGCGTCAGTAGCAAGCGCGACCAGGTATCAGCATATTGATACAGATCTGCTTCCTGTGTAAAATCACGCAACAGATTGTGGGCATTGCGAATCTGATAGACCGTTGGACTGGCAACGGCCAGGGTTTTACCCACACCCCATAGACACGCCGGGGCAATATAACCACGTAATATGTCTGTTACGCGATCTGTTATACCCAGTGGCAAGAACATTAAAGGAAAGGCTTCAGGCAACCACAACGTGGCCTGAGAGTTAAACGGGCTGTAACTTTCAGGTGCCAGACGATATTTCTTATTACGGGCAAAATAGATGG
>JANMDF010000132.1:0-3665 GCA_031376145.1 Alphaproteobacteria bacterium | reverse complement strand
TTTATGTCTTTAGATTCCCTGAAATAAACTAACAGTGTTAATGCAGTCACATAATCAAGACTTCCCCCTTGCTTTACAAATTCCAAGAATTCATCATGCCGCTTAGCCATCACAAAATCTGCATAATCTTCCGTTGCTTTTGGTAAGGGTTCATATCGTCCTAATTGATATTGCTGCTGAGCTTGTTGAGCCTGTTGCTCCATTTGCGCCGCCTGTAAATTTAATAAAAAACCGCCGGTGGCATTATCATTCCAGACACCGCAAAAGAAAAGCCTATTCAAGGCGAAGTCATTGCCGTTGGCCCGGGTGGCCGCAATGAAGATGGCGATATCATTAAGCTGGATGTTAAAGCTGGCGATATCATCCTGTTCGGCAAATGGTCGGGCACTGAAGTCAAAATCGACGGCGAAGACCTGCTGATCATGAAAGAATCCGATATTCTCGGCATTCTGGAAGGCAAGCCCGCCGCAAAGAAAAAAGCAGCTTAGTCAGGCACGAGGCACAAAGTTTTAAAACTCGCGCCTCGTGGCTAGAGCCTAAATTTCTAACTCCGTTTTATTGATGAGGAATCAAATTATGAGCAATGCAAAACAACTCCGTTTCGGTGCTGAAGCCCGTGATGAAATGCTGAAAGGTATTCAAATCCTGGCTGACGCCGTCGCCGTTACCCTGGGGCCAAAAGGCCGCAACGTGGTGATTCAAAAGTCTTTTGGTGCGCCACGCATCACCAAGGATGGTGTGTCCGTTGCCAAAGACATCACCCTGAAGGCTCCGTTCCAGGACATGGGCGCGCAGATGATGCGCGAAGTAGCCAGCAAAACCAATGATCTGGCTGGTGATGGCACGACTACTGCAACCGTATTGGCACGCTCCATCGTCGTTGAAGGCGTGAAGTCTGTTGCCGCCGGTATGAACCCCATGGATCTGAAGCGTGGAATTGATCTGGCCGTTGAAACGGTTGTAAAAGACATTCAGTCCCGCAGCAAAAAAATCGCCAGCAACAATGAAATCGCGCAAGTCGGCACCATTTCTGCCAATGGCGAAAAAGAAATTGGCGAAATGATCGCCAAAGCCATGGAAAAAGTGGGCAATGAAGGCGTTATCACCGTTGAGGAAGCCAAAAGCCTGTCCACCGAACTGGATGTGGTAGAAGGCATGCAGTTTGATCGTGGTTACCTGTCACCATACTTTGTCACCAATTCTGAGAAAATGGTGGTGGAACTGGAAAACCCTTACATCCTGCTGCACGACAAAAAACTGGGTGGCCTGCAAGCCCTCCTTCCTGTTCTGGAAGCCGTTGTCCAGGGTGGCCGTCCACTGCTGGTTATTGCTGAAGATGTCGAAGGCGAAGCGCTGGCAACCCTGGTGGTCAACAAACTGCGTGGTGGCCTTAAAGTCGCTGCTGTTAAGGCGCCTGGCTTTGGTGATCGTCGCAAGTCCATGCTGGAAGACATTGCTATCCTGACCGGTGGTACGGTCATCAGCGAAGATGTGGGCATTAAACTGGAAAACGTTACCCTGCAGATGCTGGGACGCGCCAAGAAAGTCCGCATCACCAAGGATGACACCACCATCATTGATGGTAGCGGCGCCAAAAAAGAGATTGAAGCCCGTTGCGGTCAGATCAAAACCCAGGTTGAAGACACAACCAGTGACTACGATCGCGAGAAGCTGCAAGAGCGCCTGGCCAAGCTGTCCGGCGGTGTTGCCGTGATCCGCGTGGGCGGTGCAACAGAAGTGGAAGTGAAAGAGCGTCGCGACCGCGTTGATGATGCCCTGCACGCTACCCGCGCTGCGGTACAGGAAGGCATTGTTGCCGGTGGTGGCCGCGCCCTGTTGTTCGCGATTGCGTCTCTGAAAAACCTGAAGGCTGCCAACAGCGATCAGCAAACCGGTATTGAGATTGTGCGCCGTGCACTGCAATCTCCTGTGCGCCAGATCGCCCAGAATGCCGGCTTTGATGGTTCAGTGATTGCCGGAAAACTGCTGGAAAGCAATGACGCCAACTATGGCTTTGATGCGCAAACTGGTGAATATGTCGACATGATCAAGGCGGGGATTATCGACCCGACTAAGGTTGTGCGCACAGCATTACAGGATGCGGCGTCCGTTGCCGGACTGCTGATCACCACCGAAGCCATGATTGCCGACGAACCCGAAGCCAAAAGCGGCGCTGGTGCTGCTGGCGGTATGGGTGGCGGCATGGGTGGAATGGGCGGCATGGGCGATTTCTAAGCCCTCCCCTACTCTCTATCGTTTACGGAAAAGGCACCAGCAATGGTGCCTTTTTTGTTGTCGGCCACCTCTTTATGTGATAATAATCACATTATATTAATAATTTTATGTGTTTATAAATCATGTGGCCTTTTGAACGTCAGATCGCGGATGTTGATCGATTGCGCAGAATCACTCAAGAACCCAAGCAACGTGATGTAGAAACGCTTTGGTCGTTATTAAAAAAAATGGAAACACACGCTTTTGATTATGAAGATTATACTCAAGAAAGAATCCTCGCTGCAGCAGAATTTTACCTGAAAGAGAATCCGTCAAAAGTATCGCAAATCATGCAGGGAATGCTTTTAGAATACCAAATGAAAACTCTGCATGATAGCGCAGACAAGTATATACAAGGGGCTTCCTTAATGCCCGAAACTGCAGTAAGGCCAGCCGCTAGTGGTCTGGAATTATTAAAAGAGCGTGGTTACGATGGTTCCATTTCATCGCTGAGAACGGTTCTGGACGATAATAATGGCTACGCCGGTTTTGAGCCCGCATTCTATGATATGCAGGCTACCGAGGCTGGTGATGATCAGATTGACCTGCTGCTTGAACGTGGTGCATCCCGCGATGAACGCCATCCGCAAACAGACAAAACCGCGATCATGTATGTTGCGTTAGGCATCAAACCGGCCGCACGCCTGCGCCAGTTGGTTGCCGCCGGTGGTGATATTAACGCCGTCTGCTTTGATGATACGATGCACCCACATGGGAAAAAGACAACCCTGGATCTGGCCAACAATATGCTGGAAATCCATAAGAAAAATAACGTGCTGCTGGAAAGAATAGACTACGAAAATACTGCTCTGATAGGAGCCCTTGCTTATCAGCACCTCATGGTAAACACCATCAAAGAGTTAGGGGGCATCTCCTATAGCGAAAAAATGCGCCGTGATTTTCTAAATCCCGCCAACAGTGAGATTTTGAGTTTCTTCAAAGGAATGCTGGAAAAATAACAATGGCCAATGCACAAGCCTACGAACAAGACCTGTTAAGAATCACCGACAGCTTTGGCCAGCATCTTGGTACAGACGCAATTTCTCTAAAACGTGGCGGCCTGACTGGCTCACCTACCATCGACGGATTCAGCTTTACCTGCAGGAATTTGAAAAAAACAACACAATTCGATGCCGTAAAAAAGCTGTTGGGTGCGGATGTTTTTGATTTCAGTACAGACCCTACCGGCAATTTAGTGATTGATAACAAAGCCTATAATAGGCAGGTCAGTGGTGATCTTGCCCTGAAACGCCTGTCCCGCCTGGAGGGATTGGGCGAAACCATTACGCACCACCCGGAACGGGTTACCCGCACCCTTGATGCTCTCAACCGCCTGTCGGATGATCAGAACGTTGATATTGGTAAAAGCAGCAGTGGCCAGACCACCTTTC
>JANMDF010000105.1:0-5654 GCA_031376145.1 Alphaproteobacteria bacterium | reverse complement strand
TTACCGATGGCAGTGATAATTTTTTTCACCTGATCATAGGTAACTTCGTCAGATTCAAAGGCCGTGTTACCCGGCTGAACAGGTTTCACCGTTTCTGCGGCAGCAGGGAGCGCCAGCAGCAGGCTTATCAAGATATTGTACAATAATAGCCGCACGGCACTATCCACGTTGAGAAGGACTTCTTTCTAGCGGCTCAATTCCAAAAAACCCAGCAAAAATATACCGAATCACTACCCCACATCCACCAAAACCATCTTACCCGCTGTACCGACATTCATCGCATTGTCAATTTTTAACATTTTTTCGCCTTTTAACAGTGCCAGCAGATCATTACCAATGAGCTGTGCCCGCCATCCCTGCAACAGCCGGCAGGTGTCTGTCTTTTTGCTGGTAACATACGTCTGCAGCAAGGTTTGCAGGTCATCTTTCGTTGCAATCATTTTTTCGGCAATGAGATTCTGCGCTGAGGTGTGGCGTACCAGTGCCGCCAGCACATCCAGCATCGCGCCTTCATGGGTTGGCCAGCCGTTTGTCAGATTATTATCAGTATTTTCTTTGGCCTGTGCGGTACCCGGCACAGCCGCCTTACCTTCTGCCACCGCCTGCAACAACCCGTCAATATTACGGGTTGCAGATTTGGTGAGCGCGGTAATTTTTTCCAGCTCCGCCCGGGTTGAGGGGAGTTTATCGCTTAAACTGAACAACGTCTCATCTGTCATCACCCACTGTCGCGGCAGGTCAGACTGCTGCGCCAATAATTCGCGCCAGGTGGCCAGGGCTTTAACAACGGATTGCTGTACCACCCCCAACGATTCTATTTTGAGGCGCTGCCAGGCTTCTTCCGGTTTATTTTGATAAATGGCAGGATCCAGCAGGCTGCGCATTTCTTCTTCCGCCCAACTTTCAATACGCCGTTTTTTCAAGCGCGCCATGAGTTGATCATAGAGTTGCAGCAGATAAATCGCATCACTGAGCGCATAGGAAATCTGATCTGGATTCAGGGGGCGTTTTTTCCAGTCACTGTGCTGCAGGCTTTTATCAATAGTACGGCGCAGCAGGGATTTGGCAAGTCTGGCATAGCCTATGCCATCGGGAAACCCACAAAAGGCGGCTGCCACCTGCGTATCAAATACCGGTGCCGGCACCTGACCAAACAGTTTATAGAAAATTTCTATATCCTGGCGGCCACTGTGAAAGATTTTAAGGATGGTGGGTTGCGCCAGCACCTCGGCAAGTGGTGATAAATCGGTAATGCCGGGACTCATCGCATCAATCGCCGCTGTGCCGTATTCACAGCTGAGCTGCACCAGGCTTAATTCAGCCCCATAAGTTTTTTCACGCACAAATTCCGTATCAATGGACATGATCCGGGCAGGCAATATCCGTTGGCATAATTCGCGTAATTGCGCATTGGTTTCAATATACATGGTCAATAGAGTGTCTTTCTAAAATAGACCGTACCAGTGGGATAGTCACTGGCCGTCGCAATGACAGTGAGGCTGCGTCAAGATCTGTTACCAGCTGCTGCACAAACGACATGGAGCGTGTAGCATGCCGGACAATATAATCAATGACTACCGGCTCCACACGTAATTGCCGATCCTGAAACAGCTTAGCTAATAAATTAGTCATTAAGATGTCGTCCGGTGCTTCGATGCGCAACAACGGCAGGGCATGCAGGCGGGACAGTACATCCGGCAAAGTTAATCCCCATGTGCCCGGCACATCACGGGCAATCATGAGCATGGTTTTTCCAGCCTGCTGCAGCAGATTCAGGGTATGTAACAGCGCGGCATCAGGCAGGGGCGCCGCGATATTGTCCAGTACGATACAGTTGTGTCGCTGCACCAGCTGATCCGGTGCTGCAAGGGATGCTGCACCATATTCCATATAGGCCGCACCGGCCTTCGCTGCAAACATACGCCCCATGTGGGTTTTACCACAACCAGGTGAACCGGTCAGAATAACAGCATACGTCGGCCAGTCCGGCCAGCGTTCAAGCCAGGTCAGTGCCTCCAGATTACTGCTGCCCCGCAGAAAATCACTGGCGGCGTAACTGCATGTATGCGGTAAATCAAGCGTCGGTTGGATCTGAAGCATGATCAACGGTCAGGAATTTAGGCGTATCGGTGGGCGTATACAGGGTGCTGCGCTTATACTGCTGCATTGCAAAGCGCAGCAATACGCCGATCATTGCCGCCACCGGCACAGCCAACAGAACGCCCAGAAACCCATACAAACTGCCCGCCGCAAACAGGGCAAAAATCATCCATACCGGATGCAGATTCACGCGACTGCCCACCAGTTTTGGCGAGAGAACGTTACCTTCCAGAAACTGACCAACACCATAAATCACTGCAATAATTGCTATGGATTGCCAGTCATCATATTGCGCAAATGCCACCCCAATACTGATTAAACCACCGGTAATGGAACCCACAAACGGAATAAACGTCAATGCACCACTCAGCAAGCCAATCAAAAAGCCAAAATCCAGACCGACAATACTGAGGCAAACAGCATAAAACGTACCCAGTGACAATGAAACCAGTAACTGTCCGCGTAAAAATCCGGCAACGGCACTGTCCATCTGTGCCAGCAACTGCTTGATGGTCTGATAGTATGGCCGTGGCCACCAGCTGTCCACGTGCCGTTCAATACGATCCCAGTCACGCAGCAGATAAAACGCCAGCACCGGCGTCAGAAACATCAGCGAAATAATGTTGAGTGCCTTCAAACTGCTGGAGACAATAACCCCGGCGATCGTGCCGGTGGCTTTAAGAATCGTATCCGCCTGCTCTTTCACCATATCAGGGATATTACTGAGATCCTTGATGGGAAGGATGGGCTTGAGTTGCAACAGAATGGCTGCCGCCCGTTCATGCGCCATGGCGGAATATTCCGGTAATTTTGCCAGAAGATTACTGATCTGCACACTGACCAATGGCAGGATCAGCATTACCAGCCCAGTAAGCAGGGCAAAAAACAACAGTAATATCAGTGCCGTCGCCGCCCAGCGTGGCAGTTTATTACGTTCCAACCTCGCCACGATAGGGCTTAAAAGGTAAGCGATAATGGCTGCCGCCGCAAACGGCACCAGAACTTGCTGCAAGTAAGAAAGCACTGCCACAAACAGCAGCAGAAAAGTAGACCAGATCAGGCCACGGTGCAGGTTGGTCAGACGCATAAAATGCTTACCTCAATACCCATCCAGGATTTACGCAAAACGATCTTTTCTGTCATCCTGAGCGTAGTGAAGGATCTCGTACAGCATTGATATTCTTCACTACGCTCAGAATGACAATCTGTGTTCTGCGTAAATCCTTCAATCATCTGAGCACCCAGGTGTTGCCAACCTGCTGCAGCGTCATCCCATACGCAGCAACGGCCTGCTGCAGTTCAGCCGCGCTGCCCTGAAAGGTCAGAGAGGCAGATACTTCCCCTGGACGCAGAGAAGTCATGCGTGTCTGCTTGATCAGTGGTACGCGGGCAAGACGCTGTTGTTTTGCAGACCAGTCACCCAGCGATCCAACCGGGACTTGTACCGCCAGGCTCTGCCACTGCGCAGCAGACGGTGCAGGTGCTGGATACGGGCTGGTGGGCAATGCACCGCCTGGTGGAATTGTGGTAGTTTTCACCGTTGTGGTGGTGGTGGTTGTTTTCACGCTCTGTGACGCGGCGGTAGCACGCCCGGGACTGGCCGGGAGTTCGACAGTCGCAACCGTTTCCTTCACTGCCTGCCGCAATGTTGCCGTAACGTCACCGGCTTCTACCGGAAAAATAAGCGGTGCTGTATTAATGCGCCGCTGCCCGTCAAAGCGGGTGCGCTCCACCAGTATCAACTGCACACCGTTTTTAACCTGTTTACGCGCCACCACAACATCGGCAACCGGCGCCTGATAGATGGTCATCAGCGCCTTGATAGGCTCCTGCACGCCCTGCAGCGCCTGCTCGACATTAACGGCGGCAATATCCGCCACATCACCCACCGGCACGGTATAGGCTTTCCGGCCACTGCTGGCAAGGTAAGCATCCCATGCCTGCCGCCAGGGATTCAATTCTTCCCACAGCATTGTATTACTGCCGTCGTCATAGACTGGCAGTACCAGCACTGCCCCTTTGGGTTTTGCCATTTCGGCGGATGCTGTGCTGTCTTCTGCCTCTGCGGTACTGACTTCAGCGGCGGCAGCGTCTGCCTGCTGCTGTGCACGTCGGATGGCATAATCGCCCACCAGCTGCTGCACCCGGTTTTCGTTATATTCAACCGTCATCTCCGCCAGATACCGGACATTGGATGCGCGCTCACGGTCAATACTGATCGACAGAACGTAAGACGATGCCTGTTCCGGCGTAATCTGGGGAATGGCGGCATCATCATCGGTATCGAGCAGGCGTTTTAACAGCATGGCAAGGCCGCGCTGCTGCCCCTCCAGCATCGCCTGTTCCCTGGCTTCGCTGGCAGAAGCCGCCGTTACATCCACCGGAATTTTACTGACCGTAAACAGATCGTCAGCTTTTGCAGCACTGACGGTCAACAAGACGATAAGACATATTGTCGTGAAGCGCAGGAAATGGGTCATTGCAATTAAAAATCTGTTCTTGTACAAGGTTGGCTGCTGTTAACGAATGGCCTTGGCTAGCGCGTTTCTGCAAGCATATCTAGCGATAAGTGTTAAAACAGACAAGTTTAAGTTTTTATGGTGCATACATACAAAAGTGCCGGTGTCAATATTGACGCGGCCAACGCGTTGATTGACCTGATCCGCCCGATTGCAGGCCGCACGAAGCGGCGTGGCTCTGATGCCAGCATTGGCGGGTATGGTGCGGTATTTGATCTGAAAGCCGCAGGCTTTCAAGATCCGCTGCTGGTTACCACCACAGATGGGGTTGGCACCAAACTGAAGATTGCGATTGAGTGCGCCAATTATACGACGGTGGGCATTGATCTGGTGGCCATGTGCGTCAATGATCTGATTGTGCAGGGGGCTGAACCGCTGGCTTTTCTGGATTATTATGCCACCGGCAAACTGCAGATTGACCATGCCGCCAGCCTGATTGAAGGCATTGCTGAAGGTTGCCTGCAGGCTGGCTGTGTGCTGGCCGGTGGAGAAACAGCGGAAATGCCCGGCATGTATCAGGGTAAAGATTTTGATCTGGCCGGTTTTGCTGTGGGTGCGGTTGAGCGCCAGAATCTGATCACGGGTACAGCCATCAAGGCTGGGGATATTATCCTGGGACTGGCATCAAACGGTCTGCATTCCAACGGATTTTCCCTGGTGCGCCGCCTGGTTGCCGCATCTGATCTGACCTATGACAAACCTGCACCTTTTGCACCATCACAAACCCTTGGCGAAGCCTTACTTGCCCCCACCCGCATTTATGTGAAAAGTGTGCTGGCCGCTGCACAGACCGGCAAAGTCAAGGGGCTGGTGCATGTAACCGGTGGTGGTTTTGTTGATAACATCCCGCGTATTCTGCCGGAAAATCTGGGGGCGCATATTGATGCCACCGCCTGGCCAGTGCAGGATGTCTATCGCTGGCTGCAGAAGGTTGGTGACATTCCGGCTACTGAATTACTGCGCGAGGCCCAACTGCTCGATCTTGCCACATGCGGAATGGTGCGGCTGGAGGTGGCGCGCGGCGTCATCGCGCCC
>JANMDF010000004.1:0-11908 GCA_031376145.1 Alphaproteobacteria bacterium | reverse complement strand
GAAGCCCTGGAGATTTCCTGCTCAATGCGCATTTCTTTTTCCAGCATGGTGCAGGAGGTGCGTAAATCATCACTGAGATTGCGCAATTCAGAAAGTTTCCGTTTTTTTTCGTCCAGCTGAAATTTACTGACCCGAATCAAGGTGTTCAGACTTTGCATTTGTATTCTCCTTAAACACTTGTAACGCTTTTATCGTCATCCCGGCGTTGCGGTAACAACAGTTCTTCCAACATCTGATACCCTTGATGCAGGTCACTTTGTTCATACACCGCCTGGGTTAAAAAATTCTCAATGCGCGGATAATAATCGATGGCTTCATCAATGCGGGGATCACTCCCTTTTTTATAAGCACCAATGCGGATCAGCTCGGCCATGTCTTCATAGGCCGCAAGCAGGGCACGGGCGCGGGTAAGCAGGCTATTTTCATGCTCGGTATTACAGTCCGGCAGACTCCGTGACACGCTGCGCAAAATATTAATCGCTGGGTAGCGGCCACGCTCCCCAATTTTACGATCCAGAATAATATGACCATCCAGAATCCCACGGGTGGCATCGGAAATCGGTTCGTTGGTATCATCCCCTTCAACCAGTACGGTAAACAGGCCGGTGATGTTGCCGTTGCCTTGCGGGCTACGCAACCCAGGCCCCGCCCGCTCCAGCAGTTTTGCCAGTTCGGTAAAAACGGTGGGGGTATAGCCTTTGCTGGTTGGTGGCTCACCAGCCGACAACCCAATTTCCCGCTGTGCCATGGCAAAGCGGGTAACACTATCCATCAGGCACAAAACACTTTTACCCTGATCACGGAAATATTCTGCCACGGCCAGGGTCATATAGGCCGCCTGGCGGCGCATCAGCGGTGATTCATCGGAGGTGGCAACAACCAGAACACTGCGCTTCAATCCCTCCTCGCCCAGATCGTCTTCAATAAACTCTTGAACCTCGCGACCACGTTCGCCAATGAGGCCAATCACGGCAATATCGGCATCGGTAAACTTGGCCAGCATCGACAATAGTGTTGATTTACCAACCCCGCTGCCGGCAAAAATGCCAAGCCGCTGGCCTTCACAGCAAGTTAAAAAGGTATTCATGGCGCGCACGCCCAGATCCAGTTTACCACCCAGACGGGCACGGGCATGGGCAGGTGGTGGGCTGGCTTTAATCAACTGCGCAATCTGCCCTTGTGGCAACGCACCCAGTTCATCAATAGGATCGCCGAAACCATTGATAACCCTGCCAAGCCAGGCTTGGTGCGGGTAGATAACCGGCGTCTGCTGTTGAAATAATACGGGATTGCCAGGGCCAATACCATCAACACTGCCATAGGGAATGGCCAACGCTGTATCGTTGGCAAAACCAATAATTTCAATGGGAACCTGTTTATGCTGACGCCCAAACACCACACAGCGATCACCGACAGATAACTGGTTGATATTGCCCGCAATAGCAACCGTCATCCCCAGTACACGCTTTACCGTGCCGTAATAGGTCACTTTATTAAACCGGGCGATATCGCCCATGTAGGTTTTGAGCAGGGAAGCTGTTGTCATTCTTATTCTCGCAACAACAGTGTGGCACGTAAAGAATTAAGATTGGGTTAATCAGCTTATGCAAGACCATGCGCCTACCGCGCTTTGTGCTACTTGAGGGGAAGTTTATCATTCCCCTACCGCGCTTTGCGCTATCGGCTGCGCCTGCTTGAGCGCGGTATTATTTTGCGCTATCGGCTGCGCCTGCTTGAGCGCGGATGATCTTTTCCAGTGCGGCGATGCGGTTGGCATCTGCCGGATGGGTAGAGGCGAATTCAGGAGGTGCTTTGCCGCCGGACTGTTGTTGCATTTTACGCCAGAAAGTGATCGCGGCATTGGGATCATAGCCCGCCCGTGTCATGTAGTGCAGGCCGATAGCATCCGCTTCATATTCCTGTTTACGTGAATACGGCATCAGCAGACCATACTGCACCCCTGCCCCCAGCAACTGCCCTGCCCCGCTGTAGCCCGCTGCTGCCAAGCCTAGATCAGCAATCTGCGTACCAATGCTGGCCAACATACTACCGCTGACCCGTTTGGCACTATGCCGCGCCGTCACATGACTGATTTCATGGCCGATAACCGCCGCAAGTTCATCGTCGGTCGCAGCTACCTTCATCAATCCATTATAAACACCAATTTTTCCACCAGGCAGGGCAAAGGCGTTAACTTCCTTACTGTCAAATACCTGCACTTCCCAGGGATAGCCCTGAAGTTCCGGTGCAATGGCAATAATGCGCTGTGCAATACGGTTCGCCCGCTCGTGTTCATCTGGATTGGTACTAATTTTTTCCTTGGACTTAATATCTGTCCAGGATTTCAGGCTGGCCTGCTGCATCTGCGCATCGGACACCAGAATCGGCGGGCCATTGGCGCACGAATTTAAGGTAATGACGAGGATCAGAGCTGATAAAAAGCGTAAGTGGCGGTGCATTAAAATTCCCACACTGGGTTATGTTAACAGGAGGCCTATTCAACATCCATCCAAGCTTTAACGCCTAAAAAGCCCACCCGCAAGCAGTGAAAATCTTAATAATTGTGAGATTGCGCACATCACAAATTCCCCGCGAATGCGGGGATCCAGAGCAGTTCCAATAACACTAGGCGGCGGCCACAAAAAAAGGCGCCCGAAGGCGCCTTTTTCAAAAAACTGGAACAGAACTATACCAGTTTCAGGTTCACAGCCGAAGTTTTGCCTTTGTTGGTGGCAAGTTCGTAGGATACCTGCTGATTTTCGTTCAGTTGGCGGATACCGGCTTTTTCCAGCGCGGTAATGTGCACAAACACATCCGTACCATCGCCGTCTGGCTTAATAAAGCCATAGCCTTTGGTGGGGTTGAACCATTTTACAATACCAGTAGCCATTGTGAGAATCTCCTTCCATGGCAAGTCGCTGCTGGCACACAAGCAACAGCGTGTTAATAATTGCCTGGCTTCATGCATCACTGCGCAAAATCAGGCGTACTCTTTGCCGATAGAAAGGAGTCCATCGCAACATATTGACATATGCCGCATTGTGCTTCCGTCGTCTCACAAAATCGAACCTGGATCCGACTGTGTTTGGTATCGTAGAGTAGCGTGCCGAAACAGACTCATGTTTTTCCGGCAGAATGTCAATGTTTTTTATGCCATTGCCTGTAATATTCAGGCTTTGCTTGCATAAATGCCTGTGCTACCATCTTGCCCTATGTCTGAAACACTTCTGCTTGATACGCTGCACATGCCCGAAGATTTACGCCAGCTTGCGCCTGAACAGCTGCCACAGGTGGCCTCTGAAGTGCGTCAAACCATGATTGCAGCCGTGGCGGGTACCGGCGGGCATCTGGGTGCGGGGCTGGGCGTGGTGGAACTGACCGTGGCACTGCATTATGTCTTCAACACACCTGAAGATCGCCTGATCTGGGATGTGGGGCACCAGAGCTATCCCCACAAAATTCTGACCGATCGCCGCAACCGCATTCATACCCTGCGCCAGAAAGACGGTCTGTCCGGCTTTACCAAGCGTGATGAAAGCCCCTATGATCCGTTTGGTGCAGCGCACAGCTCAACCTCTATTTCCGCCGGACTTGGTATGGCAGTGGCCAGCCATTTACAAGGCACCGCCCGCAATGTGATTGCCGTCATTGGTGACGGTGCCATGAGTGCCGGTATGGCTTATGAAGCCATGAACAACGCCGGCGCCCTGGGGCATAAACTTATCGTTATACTGAACGATAACGACATGTCGATTGCCCCGCCGGTGGGGGCGATGAGCCATTATTTATCAAGGCTGGTGTCTTCCAACTCTTACCGTTCGTTTCGGGAAATGTTGAAAAACTGGACAAAACGCCTGCCGCCGCGTGTGTATCGCACGGCGCGTAAGGCCGAAGAATACACGCGTGGCATGATCACCGGTGGCACGCTGTTTGAAGAAATGGGCTTTTATTATATCGGCCCCGTGGATGGCCATAATCTGGAACATCTCGTGCCTATTCTGAAGAATGTACGCGACAGCGACATTGAAGGCCCCGTATTGATTCACGCCATTACCCGCAAGGGGCATGGCTATAAACCTGCCGAAGATGCCGCCGATAAATATCACGGCGTCAATAAATTCTGCGTTGTTACCGGCACGCAGGATAAAGCCAGCAGCGGCAAGCCAACCTATACCCGGGTGTTTGCTGACAGCTTGATTAAGCTTGCCACGGATGATCCAGCGATTGTGGCAATCACCGCCGCCATGCCGTCGGGCACGGGGCTGGATCGTTTTGCCGCGACATTTCCCACCCGCTGTTTTGATGTGGGCATTGCCGAACAACACGCCGTCACTTTTGCCGCCGGTCTGGCGGCCGAGGGCATGAAGCCATTCTGTGCGATTTATTCCACGTTTCTGCAACGCGCCTATGATCAGGTGGTGCATGATGTGGCCATTCAGAAACTGCCGGTACGCTTTGCCATTGATCGTGCTGGCCTGGTGGGAGCAGACGGTGCAACCCATGCGGGGAGTTTTGACATTACCTATCTCGCCACCCTACCCCATTTTGTGGTGATGGCCGCCAGTGATGAGGTGGAATTAGGACGCATGCTAGCCACATGCGCAGGTATTAACGATGCGCCCAGTGCCGTACGCTATCCGCGTGGTGAAGGTTTAGGAATGACACTACCAGAGTTTTTAGAACCACTGGAGATTGGCAAGGGGCGTGTTGTGCGTAACGGTACAGATGTTGCCCTGCTGAGTCTGGGCACGCGGTTGCAGGAGTGCCTGAAAGCCGCTGATATACTCGCGGCACAGGGGATCAGTTGTACCGTGGCCGATGCCCGCTTTGCCAAGCCTTTAGATACTGCGTTGATTAAAGACCTGGCGGCGCATCACGCTGCGTTGATTACTGTCGAAGAAGGTGCCGTTGGCGGCTTTGGCAGTCACGTCCTGCAATACCTTTCTGAACAGGGTTTGCTGGACACGGCCTTGAAAGTCCGTACTCTGTGCCTGCCGGATATGTTTCAGGATCATGCCAGTCAGGCGGATCAATACCATGCCGCTGGCCTTGACGGCGAAGCGATTGCCAGCGTTGCGGCTGGCTTGCTGTCGCCAGTCCTGGGGGCGAATGTTAAAAAAATGGTGATAGTGTAAATTTATTTTGCCGAATGTGGGATTTGTCACATTTTTATACTGCACCTCATATTACAGGTATTTACTGGAGTATTAATATTTTAGAGCGCGGATACGCATTTAAGCAGAGATTACTATTATGACAACAGAATCAGAATTACAGACAGGGTTAATACTATCAGATTATCTAGGTGCTCTTGACGAATTCCAAAGGAAATTCAGGAACTATGATCAGTTATTTACCTCGAATGGTTTTGAGCATGAGTTTTTCTTGCTTAAGAAAGCTGATTTAAAGCCAGCCAGCTTTGAGACTGTTCTCGCACTAAATGCATGCATTACAGAAGCATTGCGGGACGCCGAGCCTGTTTTATACGGCAAAGATTCTGAACTATTTAAAATAGATATCCATGCGCTGCAAAAATTGTCTTATGGTGGTGTGAATGCCCTGCGCCCAGAAAAGAGACAGTTGCACCAACAACTCGACAAAATTGCCAGAATTCATGCCTGTGCCACCACGGAACCAAGTGGTGCCAACGAAATCGTCAGTCATCCTTCAGGGAATTTTCATACCCTGTATGAACTTGCACGCATGATGAATACCGTTGTGGGAAAATTTTGTGCAGAAAATGACTTAATAGCCAGCTGCGTTCCACTCCACACGCACTTGGATTTTGATGATTTTCCCTGGCAGCAAAGTGAAGGGGGACGGAGCCGATATGTTAATGACTACTTTGATCGCACCTGGGGTGATCTTGGTAAAAAATTAGGCTCTACAACTGGCATTCACGTCACAAGCGGTGGACGCATTCCGGATATGCTGAAACGTGCGAAACTCGTGATGCGTACGTTACCATTTTTTGGGATATTGTTCGCAAATAATCCTTTTTCGCCGGATAACGCTGCTCAAAAGACCCAAAGCTCCAGAATGTATGCAGGCATTATAGAGGCATCTAATAACGTGACGCCAGGTATTAAACCAGACCAGACAGTAATTGATGCGGTCGGTAGATATGGACTAAACAAATCCATGCTTGATGATACCGCAGCAGAACAATTTTTTCATCATGCCATGCAGTTTGAAATGATCTATTTTCGTGTTCAAAATCGTGACAAAAGCTATGAATATTTTCCTGGTGATGGCAGGAGCATGGTTGAAATTTTAGATGCCGGCCGATTTGAGGCCAATGGTGTAGAATATCCGATTTTCTGGGGCAATGTAACGGATCATTATAAGACGGTATGGAATACTTTGCGGCTTAAAGAAGGCGGACTGATGGAAGTCCGACCCTTCGATAATGGAAGTCATTTAAAACCCGTGATGATTGCCGCACTGATGAGCGTCTTTGATGACGAAAAAAGTACTTCTGAGCTCTATACGTATCTTAAAAGTATTGGTTCGAACGATAAAGAAGATCTCAGTAATCCTGATACATGGACAGAAATTTTCACGAATTCTTTACATTACGGCCTTGATACTACTGTGCAAACGCGCACTTTTGATTCCGAAGGCAGAATAACAAATTTAACGAAAGATCGTACTAGTCGTCAAATCATAGGGCGCATTCTTGAGATTGCCGAAAAACAAATGCAGCGCCGTGGCCTTGGCGAAGATTGGATGTTGCGTTACGCACATGACCTAATCGCTCCGCCTGTTACAGACAAAGAATATAAAAACTTATCAAATATGGAACGTAATAAGGTAGGAGAATTTGAACGATCTGCATTGACAGATAGTGAGGCGCAGGAAGAGTTTGTACGACGTTTTGGCATTGAACTTGATCCTGAAAAAGATTTTAATGGGTTAAAAGCGTTTCTGCAATTCACCGCCTATGATGCACCATGGACATTGGGAACACGTTTACGGGTCATTGATAAACATATCAAGGAAACCATGGGGTACAGCCCAAACCCTGAGCAAGTTAAAAATATTCTTGTCTCATATATTGGCAGTCCCGAAGAAATTGCAGCCAACGAAAGACTACGCGATTTAAGTATCAAGAAATGGGCAGATGCGCAAAAGCAACCAGAAGCGATAACCAATCTGGCATCAGGAGAACTTGTTAATTTAATGGCAGCCGTTAATGCGCAACATATGGCACGAGGATAGATTTATCAAAATTACGACTTACGCAGTAACGTAATTTACAGTACTATCTGTTTTACCAGCGCCTGCACGGCGAGTCGCCGGGAAGACGGAAACATCGTTATTGTGCGTAAGACTGCCGCATCACCTTGCCTTCTTGCTTTTACCTTCTTTTGTAGACGCTTTCAACACATAGGGATCCAGAAAAGTCTTGTCGGCAAGACAAGCCTGGATACTTAATACCTCTTGTTGCAGCCAAATCATAGATTTGGGCAACATAGAGTTCCGGTAAGGCGCGGTGTGTTGTTGCGTTGGCATTCATTTCAATTCTTTTATTGGAGGGCTTCTATTACAACCATCAAAACCCTGGTAAAAACTTTGGCAAAATCTGAAAATACGGCTATGACGCCAGTATGCGTTTATTAAGCACCTATATCGCCCGCCAATACTGGATTACTGCCACGCTGATCATGGTGGCACTGGTTGGGATTGTCTGGTTGACACAGGCCGTGCGTTTTCTGGACTATCTGTTAAATCGTGGCCTGTCCGTCGGGATGTTTATCAAATTTTCCAGCCTGATGGTGCCCAGTTTTTTAATTGTGGTTATTCCCATTGCCCTGACGCTGGCGGCCATTCTGATTTTTAACCGCCTGAGCAACGAACATGAACTTACGGTTATGCAGGCGGTGGGCAGCAGTCCGTTGCAGCTGCTGTCGCCAGTGATTGCCCTGTCTGGCCTGATGCTGATTTTTTGTTATGCTTTAAGCGTATATGTCATTCCCATAAGCTATACCGCTTTTAAGGAAATGCAGCAGCAGATCCGACAGGAATATGCAGTCAATCTGTTACAGGAGGGCAAGTTTATCAGCCTCGGCAATAACCGTACACTGTATATTGGTAAACGTGATGCCAGCGGTGGTTTGCGGGATGTGCTGTTTCACGATGGCAGCAAACCCCGCCATGAAGTCACGATTACTGCAGCTTACGGCTTGATTCAGTCACAAGGCACAACCCTGCGGCTGCTGATCAACGATGGCATGCGCCAGGAACTGGATCCCATTAAAGGCCGCATAGCCTATTTAAGTTTTAAAGATTATATTCTGGATTTATCATCATTGCTGCCCATCCAGGATAAAAAGCGCAGTCGGGAAATTCAGGAGTACTTTACGGGTGAACTGTTGAACCCACCGGCAGATATCTCTGCAAAAGACCGCCAGCGGCTTATTGCCCATGGCCATAGTCGCCTGACGATGCCGCTGTACTGCCTGAGCCTGCCGATACTGGCCGTTTTAATGCTCTGGCGTCTGGGATATGATCGACGCGGGCATGCCAGTGGTCTGGCGGTGATTGCGGCGGGTTTTGTGTGCATCATGATGGCGGCGCTGGGACTGGAAAACCTGGCAGCACAACAGCCTGTGTGGTTATTGTTACAGGATCTGAATGCTCTGCTACCGTTGATTGCGGCTGTATGGTTACTGGCACGACAGCACGGTATGTTCAGGCTGGCGGAGGCATCGTAATGCTGCAACGCTATATTGCCAGAAGGTATATATATTGGTTTGCTATCCTGCTGCTCGGGTTGGCAATATTAATTTTTACCATTGATTTTATTGAACTGATGCGCCGCAATGCTGATAAGGACGGTGTTTCTACGGCGGTGACTGCCTGGATGACACTGTTAAAATTACCCAATATGCTGGAACGCCTGTTGCCGTTTGCAGCCTTGTTTGCCAGCCTGACAACCTTAAGCGCTATGACTCGTTCCAGTGAATTGATCAGCGCACGGGCGGCGGGTGTGTCCATCTGGAAAATACTGGCTCCCCTGATTGCGGCATCATTGTTGATCGGTGTCGTGCAGGTTGCCGCGATTAATCCATTGGCAGGCCTTGCCCTGGAACATTACGATCAATTACAGGAACAGTATTTCGAAAATAACAGCCAGCCATCGACCGATAGAAGCGACATCTGGTTGCGCCAAGCAGAAAAGAAACAGGCTGAAGACGCGGGTGGTTACAGCGTTATCCACGCCAGAAGCATGCACGGCCAGAGCATGGCACTGCGGTATGTCACCTTTTTCAGATTCAATGCGCAAAACCAGTATCAGCAGCGTATTGATGCCCGTCGTGCTGTCCTGGGCGATGGTCAGTGGCAATTGCAGAATGCCCTGGTGACACTGCGTGATGCAGCACCGGTAAGACACACGGCACTGATGATACCAGCCAGCATTACCCGGGCTGAACTGCAGAACAACTTCGCCGCCACGGCCAGTCTGTCGCTATGGGAGCTGCCGGGGTATATTAATACACTGCAAGCCGCTGGCTTTTCGGCAAAGCGGCAGTATGCGCAGTTGATCAGTCTGGTATTGCTGCCATTCGTGCTGGCCGCTACGACAGTATTAGCAGCAATCTTTGCCTTGCAGTTGCCGCGCAAGGGGCAAAAAATGCGGATGCTCGGCTTTACGATTCTGACCGGTTTCAGCTATTATATTTTGAACGATTTCAGTCGCGCCCTCGCCGTCAATGGCCGGCTGCCCCTGGAACTGGGCGTTGCAGCCCCTACACTTATCCTCGCTATGCTGTGCCTGCAGGTGCTTATCCGGCGTGAGGAGTGTTAATGTTGGTTGATTGCAACGTATCTGGAGTATAAACCATGGTGCATCATGCAGGATTTATTCCGGCATGTTTTTTGGTACAGATTTATAGGAACCTATGCAAAAGGGGGCGATGTCATGCTGAGCCCCGTATCAAGTACGGGACAGGCTCTGCGAAGCATCTCAATAATTACAACAGGATCCTTCACTTCGTTCAGAGCCTGTCCTGATCGCAGCGAAGGAATGACAGGGGTCTTTTGCAGAGGTTCCTATAGTAAGAGGTTTATATGTGCGGCATTATTGGAATTATCAGCAGCAACGACGTTGCCTGGCCGGTTTTTGATGGCTTGAAGCGGCTGGAGTACCGTGGCTATGATTCGGCTGGCATTGCCACCCTGCATGATGGTCAGATACAGCGTCGGCGGGCACAGGGGAAGCTGGAAAACTTACGGTCTGTCCTGATGAACAATCCTCTGCCCGGGCAGGTGGGTATTGGCCATACCCGCTGGGCTACACACGGTGCCCCGAATGAAACCAATGCCCATCCCCATGCTACCGATAAAGTGGCAGTGGTGCATAATGGTATTATTGAAAACTACAGCACGCTGAAAGCTGAACTCCTGGCGGCTGGTCATGTGTTTACCTCTGACACCGACACTGAAGTCATTGCCCACCTGTTAACGCACCTTCTTAGCCAAGGCCTTAGTCCGAAACAGGCCATGCAGCAGGCCATGAACCGCCTGCATGGTGCCTTTGCCCTGGCGGTGGTTTTCACCGATGCACCGCAACACCTCTATGGTGCACGGCGTGGCAGTCCGCTGGTGGTGGGTTATGGTGACGGGGAAATGTATTTAGGCTCAGATGCCCTGGCGCTGGCATCGCTGACCCAGAAAATAAGCTATCTGGAAGAAAATGACTGGTTGATCCTGAGCCGTGACAGCGCAGAAATTTTTGATCTGGACGGTAAGCCGGTGGAACGCCGCATTGATCACAGCGGCCTGAGTGGCGTTATGATCGGCAAGGGTCATTATCGCCATTTCATGGAAAAGGAAATCTTTGAACAACCCACCGTACTGGGCGATACCCTGCAAACCTTTCTGCATCCCGCCGATAAAACCCTGCGCTTGCCGGAGATGCCATTTGATCTTTCCGATATTCGCGAAATCAGTATTGTGGCTTGCGGCACCTCCTATCATGCTGGTTTTGCGGCGAGTTACTGGCTGGAACACATCGCTGGCCTGCGTACATCCCTGCATATTGCCTCGGAGTTTCGCTATAAGCCCTACCTCGGGCGGCCTGATATTCTACATGTATTTATTTCACAGTCTGGAGAAACGGCAGATACCCTGGCAGCGTTAAAACATGTAAAAGCCCATGGCGGCAAAACGTTGGGCGTTGTGAATGTGCCCAGCAGTAGCCTGGCACGCGAAGCTGATGCTGTACTGGTAACCCAGGCAGGCCCTGAAATTGGCGTGGCTTCTACCAAGGCCTTTACCACACAATTGATGGTGCTGGCCATTCTGGCCATTTATCTTGGTGTAAAGCGTCAGCATATCAGCCAGCAGGAAGAACAGCGGCACACCCAGGCACTACTGGAACTGCCTGAACAGGTTCTGGCCGCACTGGCCTGTGATGCGGCTGTACAGGAGATTGCCCGCGACTGCATGACGGCGCAGGATGTTCTATATATTGGCCGGGGCACGAGTTACGCGATTGCCCTGGAAGGCGCACTGAAACTGAAAGAATTATCCTATATCCATGCCGAAGGCCTGGCGGCGGGGGAGTTGAAGCACGGTACGATTGCCCTGATTGATGAGCATGTGCCGGTGATTGCCATTGCCCCGCACGATCATCTGTTTGAGAAAACGGCCTCCAACGTCCAGGAAATCATGGCGCGGGGTGGACGTATTATCTTGTTGTCTGATGCAGGCGGTATTGCTGCCTTTACGAAGGCTGGAAATGTTGCACATGCCTTGTCCCTGCCGCTGGTGCCGGACATTACCGCCCCTATGCTGTACAGTATTCCTATCCAGCTGCTGGCCTATCATATTGCCGTCCTGAAAGGCACCGATGTGGATCAACCACGGAACCTGGCAAAATCGGTGACGGTGGAGTAAAGCC
>JANMDF010000058.1:0-5292 GCA_031376145.1 Alphaproteobacteria bacterium | reverse complement strand
GTCTGGCGCGGGAGCGGGATTACCTACTGGCCGCAGAAGACGTGGCAGCATCACGGGCGGAGGCCAATACGGCAGAACAGGATGCAGCGGCTTAATAGCCTTTAAGCATGGTGGCTGCATGCTGTGCTGCTGCCATGTTCTGCAGGTCATCACGAACGATAGCAAGATCGTCTGCTACGGTGCGTTCCCTGAAGGTTTGATACTGTGCTGATAATCCTTGCAGCTGTTCGATGATATCCTGGCTGGGATTGGTATCCATAAGGCTGGCTTTTTTGGCCTGTTCGCGTTGCAGCGCATCGGGGTGAAAGCCCGTGGCTGATTTCACCTGTTCAATAAAATGCATTGGGATGGGTTGGGACGATTCAGGAAGCTGTAAAGGTTTGCGCCAGGTATTGACCACTGCCTTGATTTTGCTGGGATGTATTTTCCCCCAGTCGGCTACCAGCGGCGTGATTGTCCCCGCAGGGTCAGCGCACAAATCATCGTAGGTGAGTTTGTGTACCTTTAGCCCACTGTGTGCGGCTACTGGTAATGCTACCAGATACAGGCGATTGACGGTTGCCATGGATGCTGCAACACTATTTACGCTAAAAAACTGCTGTGCTGCTGCGGTGGTATTTGCATTAGTATTCGTATCATGTGTAATGATTTTATCCAGCAATGAAAGATATTCGCAAACAGGATCACGCTGCATGAAGATCATGGCGTCCATGTATTGTAACCAGTTTGGTAGAACAGATGCTTCCATAAAGTGCAGCTGACAGGCAGTATCCTTAAAAACCGTCTTTTCAGGAGATTTAGACGTCGATTTCAGGCGTGCAAGATACGTAGCATCATCCAGGCGTAAGGGTTCAAACAGATGATGATCCGCCAGTTGCGCCATCATACGCAGCAGGGACGTGCCACCAGAGCACATTGGGGCGATGATTTGTGTCAGCATGGGTAGAGTATAACCGCCCATAACGCGTGGGTCTGTGATTTTTCGCACATCTGTTCTTTTTTGTTGCGCTTCATCGTCCTTGCCGCTACACAGCTACTCTACTTTTTAACGGTCTCATACGTCCCCATCGTCTAGAGGCCTAGGACACCTCCCTTTCACGGAGGCGACCGGGGTTCGAATCCCCGTGGGGACGCCAATTCAAAGTATGCGGTTGCGAACCACGGTTATTTTAATTACCCGCTTAACGCGGGAGGGGTTCGAATCCCCGTGGGGACGCCAATTCAGAAGTCAGAAATCTGAAGTCAGAAAAGACATTTTTGTCATCCCTTCATTTCTCTCAGGGCAGGCTCTGAGCGTAGCGAAGGATCTCCACTTAAGAAAAAGCAATCCAGAGAAAACAAAAAACAATGTCTAAAAAATCCCTGGAACACGGTATTGAAACTGTATTATTCGCCAGTCGCTGGCTGATGGCGCCGCTGTATCTCGGTCTTGCAGCCAGCCTGCTGTTACTGCTGTATGGCTTTGCATCTGAGCTGGCGCAGTTATTTTTGAATATCGGGGATTTAAAAACCAACGACATTATTTTGGGCGTACTGGCGCTTATTGACCTGTCACTGGCCGGAAACCTGCTGCTGATTGTGATTTTTTCCGGTTATGAAAATTTTGTTTCCAAAATGGATTTAAGCCACCATGAGGATCAGCCGGAATGGAAGGGAGCGGTGGATTTCTCCGCCCTCAAGTTAAAGCTGATTGCTTCTATTGTGGCAATTTCGGGGATTCATCTGCTGAAAGTCTTTATGGATGTTGGCAAAACCGATCCCAAGGAAATTGAGACGATGATTATCATTCACCTGGTGTTTGTTGTATCCGGTGTATTGCTGGCACTGATGGACTATATTGCGTCCATGAGCAAGATTGCCAAGCCCAAAAAATCCACTGCTGTCTGAGGCGTGCTTTGCTGCAATTCACGTCTTGACAAGGTGCTTGTGGGTCGTTAGTTTGCGCACTCTTCAATGAAAGATATATGTGAGATATGCCCACAATTAATCAGTTGATCCGCAAGGGTCGTGCCGTTCCCGTTGCCCGCAACAAAGTGCCCGCGCTGGATAATAATCCCCAGAAACGCGGTGTCTGTACGCGGGTGTATACCACTACGCCGAAAAAGCCGAACTCGGCCTTGCGGAAAGTGGCGCGGGTGCGTCTTACCAATGGCTTTGAGGTGATCAGCTATATCCCGGGTGAGGGGCATAATCTGCAGGAACACTCTGTCGTCATGATTCGTGGTGGTCGTGTAAAGGATTTGCCAGGGGTTCGCTATCACATTATCCGTGGTACGCTGGATACCCAGGGTGTTAAAAATCGTAAGCAGCGTCGTTCACATTATGGCGCCAAGCGTCCAAAATAGTAGTTATTGTCAGGTTAGGTTGAATTTATGTCACGTCGTCGCGCCGCAGAAAAACGGGAAGTTTTCCCAGACCCAAAATATGGCAGTGAAGCCATTACCAAGTTTGTCAACAGCCTGATGTATGACGGCAAGAAGTCTGTGGCTGAACAGATACTCTATAATGCGCTGGGTGCGGCTGAGCAGAAATTAAAGCGTCCTGCCACCGAGCTGTTTAATGATGCCCTGCAGAACGTGCGTCCGCACGTTGAGGTGCGTTCCCGTCGAGTGGGTGGTGCAACCTATCAGGTGCCAATGGAAGTGCGCCCCAGTCGGGCGCAGGCGCTGTCCATTCGCTGGATTATTGAGGCGGCGCGCAAGCGTTCTGAAAAAACCATGACGGATCGTCTGGTTGGTGAATTGCTGGATGCCACCAACAACCGTGGTTTGGCCGTGAAAAAGCGGGAAGATACGCACCGGATGGCCGATGCCAACAAGGCGTTTTCGCACTTTAAGTGGTAATAAAATTTTTAGTACAAGGTATTGGTTTGTAATATGACGCGCCAGGTTTCTCTCGATAAATATCGCAACATCGGCATTATGGCGCACATCGACGCCGGTAAAACCACGACCACTGAGCGTATTTTATTTTATACCGGCAAGTCCTATAAAATTGGTGAAGTGCATGAAGGCACGGCCACCATGGACTGGATGGAGCAGGAGCAGGAGCGGGGGATTACCATCACCTCGGCGGCCACTACCTGTTCCTGGAATGATCATCGCATTAACATTATTGATACGCCTGGCCACGTTGATTTTACCATTGAGGTTGAGCGTAGCCTTCGCGTGCTCGATGGTGCGGTAACGGTATTTGACTCTGTAGCCGGTGTAGAGCCGCAATCAGAAACCGTGTGGCGCCAAGCCGATAAATACCATGTCCCGCGCATCTGCTTTGTAAACAAAATGGATCGTATTGGTGCAGACTTCTATCGCTGTGTACAGATGATTGAAGATCGTCTGGGAGCGGTGCCCATGGTGCTGCAGCTGCCGATAGGGGTTGAGGCGGATTTTATTGGCCTTATTGATCTGGTACAGATGAAGGCCTTGCGCTGGCTGGAAGAAACTTTGGGTGCCAAGTTCGTTGAAGAAGAGATTCCTGCGGAATACAAAGCCAAGGCTGAAGACTATCACGCCCGCCTGGTTGAGCTGGCTGTTGAAATGGATGATGACGCCCTGGAGAAATATCTGGGTGGCGAAGAGCCAAGTGTTGAGACCTTGAAGAAATGTATCCGTAAAGGAACCCTGGCCTCAAAATTTGTTCCTGTTTTGTGTGGAAGTGCATTCAAAAACAAAGGTGTGCAGCCGATGCTTGATGCAGTGGTTGATTATCTGCCGTCTCCGCTTGATATTGGTGAAATTCAGGGGTTGAAGGTTGACAGTGAAGAAACCCTGAACCGCAAGCCGGACGATAACGAGCCGTTCTCTGCGCTGGCATTCAAAATCATGACCGATCCATTTGTGGGATCGCTGACTTTTGCCCGTATTTATTCCGGTAAACTGGAAGCTGGTTCTTATGTGCAGAATACCGTAAAGGGTGACCGCGAGCGGGTAGGGCGGATGCTGCAAATGCACGCGAACTCTCGTGAAGATATCAAAGAAGCCTATGCCGGTGATATTATCGCGCTGGCTGGTCTGAAAAACACCACCACGGGGGATACGCTGTGCGATCCGAAAGCACCGGTGGTACTGGAGCGCATGGAATTCCCAGAGCCGGTGATCGAAGTGGCGGTGGAACCAAAAACCAAGGCGGATCAGGAAAAAATGTCATTGGCACTGAATCGCCTGGCCAGTGAAGATCCATCTTTCCGCGTCAGTGTTGATCAGGAATCTGGCCAGACCGTCATTAAAGGCATGGGCGAACTCCACCTGGAAATCATCGTTGACCGCATGCGCCGTGAATTTAAGGTGGAAGCCAATGTTGGCGCACCACAGGTAGCATACCGCGAAACCATTACCAAAGTTGCTGAAATTGAATACACCCACAAGAAACAGTCGGGTGGTTCGGGTCAGTTTGCAAAAATCAAAATGATCCTCGAGCCACAGGAGCGCGGCGGCGGTTTCGAGTTCAAAAACGAAATCGTTGGTGGTGCAATTCCAAAAGAATACATCCCAGGCGTGGAAAAAGGGATCAAGTCCTGCCTGGAATCCGGCGTGATGGCTGGTTATCCGGTCGTTGATCTGAAAATCCGCCTCATTGACGGGGCGTACCACGATGTGGATTCTAGTACCCTGGCGTTTGAGATTGCTGCTCGGGCAGGCTTTAAAGAAGGCGTGCAGCGTGCCGGGGGTCAGATTCTGGAACCCATCATGAAAGTGGAAGTGGTAACACCGGAAGATTATATGGGTGATATCATCGGTGACCTCAACAGTCGCCGTGGTCAGGTGAGTGGGATGGATTCACGCGGTAATGCCCGTGTGATTGATGCAATGGTCCCCTTGTCAAACATGTTTGGCTATGTTAATAACCTGCGCTCAATGAGTCAGGGACGGGCGCAATATACGATGGTTTTCCATCATTACGAACCAGTTCCGGCGGCATTGGCGCAGGAAATTATGGCGAAGTGCGCGTAACTGTTAATTATTTTAAAATGAGGATGGAGTCCTAAGACCATGGCAAAAGCTAAGTTTGAACGTAATAAGCCGCATTGTAACATCGGCACCATTGGCCACGTTGACCATGGTAAAACCTCGCTGACCGCAGCGATTACCAAGGTGCTGGCCGAGACAACCGGTGGCGCAACGTTCACCGCCTACGATCAAATTGATAAGGCTCCTGAAGAAAAAGCGCGTGGGATTACCATTTCCACTTCACACGTCGAATACGAAACCGCCAACCGGCACTATGCGCACGTCGACTGCCCTGGCCACGCCGACTATGTGAAAAACATGATTACGGGTGCGGCGCAGATGG
>JANMDF010000049.1:0-7913 GCA_031376145.1 Alphaproteobacteria bacterium | reverse complement strand
TAATCATCTTACCATAATATACATCAATATTGCAAATAATTTTAAAACTTATTTTTAAAGCATTATTAAAAAACCATGACAACCTGGACAAAAAAAGTGTTTGAGGGAACGTTTACGTTTCAAGAAGGCGACAGTCGGCGCAAGGCCGATGTTGTTGTTGGTTTTTTACAGAGCAAAGCGGCTCAGTCTCCCGCATCTCCATTTGCTGACCTGGCAGAAGGGTTCAGCTATACCCGTGATTTGCTTGAGGAATGCCAGTATCAATCTGAAAAGGTCTTGCAGAAATTTCAAGACCGCCTCCTGCAGCTGTTTTCAACAGCATCAACAAGTTTTATCCAGGGCGCGTTTGCTGCCCTGTATTTTTTTAATGAGACGGTTAGTGGTGCGCTTGATCAGATGGGGCAGATGCTGACGGAATGCCTGTATCGGGCGAATGTTGCTGTTCAGCAGGCGATACAGCACCTGCACCTGCTGGGACGCGAACAGCAGCAGCGGCGGGTCGCTGCACAGTAGGCAATACCATGTCCACAATATTGGGTGCATGATCGGAGCCTGCCGGATCGCCCACATGCTGCTGTACAATCTGTATATCATTGCTGACCAGGACATGATCAATCGGAAATCGCATGAAAACGGGCAAAAACGTTGGCCACGTGCCTTTGGCGATAATGCCGTTCAAGGCCGGATGAAGACCACTTACGGTAATGTAATCACGAAAAATCGGTGACCACGGAGATACATTGTGATCGCCCATGACAATGGTATTGCCCTGCAAACGGCTGACAAAACTGGCGATACTTGCCAGTTGTGCATTCCGTTTTACATCACGGGCTTTTGACATGGGAGAGAGCGCGTGCAGGCCAATGACGTTCAGCATGCCGTGGGTGTGTTGAAAGCGGGCAAAGTAAAACTTGCCGCCCGCATTGGGGATTTGGATCACGTCAAATGCCTGCCAGGGAAAGCGTGACAACAGAACAGCACCAAACCAGTTACGTTTCGCATCAATCGGATATTGATACGGGTATATGTCTTTTAAGCCTTGCAGGTGATCAATAAGGGGGTTTTCTGCCTCGGCCAGGTAGACAATATCGGCGGCTTCATGGCGAATACTGTCAATAATTTTGTCATATTCTTTATTATCATAATAGACATTATAGGCCATTACCCGCAGGTTCGGCTGCAGCGTTGGTGCGTTTATGGCACGTAGTTGATAGAGCGTGCAGTAATCAACAGTATGTATACAGAACAGCAGGCTTGCCCACAATGCCAGCCAACGATTTCGTTTTACGAGCGTAATAGTCAGCAGCAGTAAGGCAAGCAGTATATACTGCAGGCGGAAATGGCTGAAAAGATCCAGCCACCAGGCATAACGCCCCAGAAAACTGAAAATACTGATAATGGTAAAGTTGCCCAGCAGCCACGCCCAGAACGTCAACCGTGGCATGGATCAGTTACCAGGCAGAGATTTACCGCTCAGGCGTTCAGATGCCTGCTTTTTCATATCATCCAGCATGCTCAGAACTTCCTGTGCCATGGTTTTTACTTTGCCGGCATTGGTACCAGACTGCATCACTTCTGCACTGATATCCAGCATGAGAATTGCCAGGCGACCGGCTTGAAAGGCGGCATTCTGCACCTGCGCCACATGTTCATGCACATAATCGCGGCTTTCGCGGCTTTTGGTGATAAGTGTTCCGGCCAGCATGACGTTCTGGCGCACCGAAGTAGATAGGGCATCGGCACTGCGCGCCTGATCTTCTGCCGTTTTTCGTACTTCGGCACTTTGTTGATCAATCAAGGTTGAGGCTTCAGTAAAATGTTGTGACAACAGAGAAATCTGTTCCACCAGTTTGTGAAAAGCCTGCGGGGTAAAGTCATTGTGATAGACAGTCAATCTAGCATTCTGTGACAGCAAACCCACTTCATCAATAAGACTGCGCATGGCACGTATGGAGTCGTACAGGCGCAGCACAGCAAGTTGTGTGTTCCGGCTGCCAATTTCGGAACGTACTGAAAGAATATCCAGTTCTCCGGCAAGCGTTGCCTCATGCTCAATTGTCTGGTGCATGTTTTCCACCAGGCGCAGCAGTTCCTGCATGATGTTGGATGCATCCTGCATGAACCTGCGGGTTTGATCAGCCAGATCCGCGCCTTCAGAAGAACGCTCTGTTGCACCGGTTGCAAACGTATCAATACGGTCAGCAATCACCAGGAACTCTTCCGTGCGACGATACGCACGGGTCAGTGCTGCCAGATGCTGCGGATCATGCAGGTTGTACGTTGCCAGGCTTCGCTCTTCATCAGAACCGCCGTTATCAACGGTAACAGCTGTTTCGCCGGATTCGCTGTTTTCCACAGTCTGGGCACTCTGCATGCGTTCCAGCATTGCCTGGATAGCGCGTGCCAATGCCCCAATTTCATCTTTGCGCTCCATCCCTGGAACCGGAATGCGTTTGCGGGTAATATAGGCATGCGAGGCATAGCTGATCAGTGCTTCAATGGGCTTTTGGAAATTCACGTGCACATGAATCAGGGAATACACCATCCCTACGCCCAGGATAATGATACCGATGAGAAGAAGATACTGAATTGTAGAGAAGATTCTTTCAAAAGTTCCCGCATTCAATTTCTGCATATTTTTCTGCCAGTCACCACCGGCCAGCGGATTCACCTTTTTAATGGTCTCCTGCATGGATAGACCTTTTAGCGTCTCAATAGCTTTCGCCTTCTGCTGCTGCATCCCGCTGATGTTTTCAAACTTGCCGTAGAAGGCACTCAGGCTTTCGCGCAGGGCACCAATTTTTGCTTCAACGGCGGCGTTGCGGTTGGTATCAATCTGACCAAAGCTATCTTCAATACTTAAAAATACCTGGCGGGCGGCATCGGCGTAATTGGTATCGTTGCTTTGAATAAAGCGCACAACGGAAAGAATGGCTTCCTGATATTTACGGGTAATCTGTGCAACCAGATCAGCGGCGTCACGCTCACGCGTGAACAATGCCCCTTTGATGTCATCCATCTGTGCCACGATCTCGTTGCTGGCAGGCACCAGGTCTTTTTCAACAGCATCTTCCAGCAGCTCAGTGGATTGTTGCAACTGATCCACAAGCTGCAGCACTGCCTGTCGGCTTTTGTTGCTGGTTTGCAGGGCTGCGAGCCATTCCGGCTGGTGGGCATCAGCATTCAAATCATACAACAGGCCTTCCCAGGCTTTATCGGCATCTGCAAAACGCTTGATAGTTGGCTGATTCGGTGATTCAATCAGGTTACTGAGGCCAGTATTCCACTGGCTGAAATTTTTATCAATGGTGAGTACTTTAATGAAATCAACATCTTTATCAAAAGATGGTAGAAAATGCCGCAGATTATCAGCGCGATCGACGTAAAACATCGTGATTGCCAGCAGCAGCAGCGGTAACGCATAGGCCAGCATGTAACTGAGGTAAACAGTGATGCCCAGGCTTTTGATCTGTGTTTTTCGCATGATACGTTAATAACTTTACAGGTTATGCATTGCCTTCATAACATTAAAAAAATGCTAATCACGGTTGGTGAATTCACCATCAATAATGATCGTATCATGGTTGCTAACCCGGCTGGTAACGGGGCGCCGCAGCAGATCGTCAAGCATCGCCCAAAGCATCAGGGCAAAGCCGCTCATCATCAGGCTTACTGCCACGAAACAGGCAATACTAAGAAAAAAGGTCAGAATAGAAAACAGCAACATGCCGATGAAAAATAACAATGGGATCGCCAGCAGCATAATCAGTATTTTTAAGGCGACATCGCCATATTCCTGCCAGAGTTTCCGCATCTTATCGCTCCGTATCTATACTTATCGCACATGAAGGATGTGCGATGTAACGCTCAAACGCCGCGCGGGCTTTACCGCTCGCAAAGTATTTTTACAAATCTTCAGATGCGAGTGGTATATGCAGGCGTTGTGCGCGATTTTGGCAGATAATGCAAGTGCATATCGTCACCGTAACGTTGCGCATCTGCAATGAAAAAACCATAAGCATCGAGTTTTTGCGCATGCAATGCGGCAATTGCTGCTACACTGTCGCCGCCCAGTATTTTTGGCGTGATGTAGCAATGCAGGCTGTCGATCATCTCTTGTTGCAGCAGACTGGCAAGCAGCTTACCACCGCCCTCTACCAGAAGATTATTGATACCGCGTTCCGCCAGCTGTTGCATGACATAATCAAGATTAAGCCCAGTCCCTGCTTTAGGGCAGGTATTTTGCGTTATATGCAGGGTAGGGGCGGCGGCATCGAAAATGTGGCTGGTATTGTTTAAGGTTGCCTGGGTATCCAGCACCACCCGCAATGGCTGTAATCCGGTAAAACCCGGCAGACGACAGGTGAGTTTTGGATTGTCAGCACGCACGGTGTTGCTCCCCACCATAATGGCATTGTTTCGATATCGCAACAAATGCGCATGCTGACGTGATATGGGATTACTCAGCCACTGGCTTTTACCATTGGCAAGCGCGATGCGTCCATCCACAGACATGGCGATTTTTGCTGTGACATAGGGACGTCGACGTGTGATGCGGCTGTAAAAACCTTGTATGATCTGTGTCCCCAACGACGCTAGGCAGTCTGTTTGTACATCAACACCAGCGGCACGCAGTCTCGCAATCCCCTGGCCGCTGGTGCGTGGATCAGGATCCAGCACACTGATCACAACCCGTTTGATACCTGCTTGAATCAGTGCATCAGCACAAGGTGGCGTTTGGCCGTGATGGGCGCAGGGTTCAAGTGTCACATAGGCTGTTGCATCCCTGGCTGCAGTACCAGCCATAGCAAGTGCCTGGGTTTCTGCGTGCGGTCTGCCACCTGTTGCCGTGTGGGTGGCTGCCAGGATATGACCATTTTTCACCAGAATACAGCCCACTGAAGGGTTGCTGGCCGTCTGTCCAACCATGCGCTGTGCCAGCCGCAGGGTGTGCCGCATATGATGTTCGTCAGCGGGACTATGCATCGTCAGCGGCAGGCTTCAACGTGCCGATAAATTGTGAAAAATCACTGGCCGCCCGGAAATCGTGATAGACGGAAGCAAAGCGCACATAACCGTCATGATCAATGCCTGCCAGGGTTTCCATGATCATCTCGCCAATCAATTTACTGGCAATATCATTTTCCCCCAGGCTTTCGAGGCGACGCACGATACTGCTGGTGACTTTTTCAATACGTTCATCATCAAACGGACGTTTGCGTAAGGCTAACTGTAAAGATTTTTTGATTTTTTCACGATCAAAAGCCTCACGGCGACCGCTGCTTTTAATCACCGTCAGTTCACGCAGTTCTACCCGCTCAAACGTTGTAAAGCGGCCACCGCAGGCAGGGCACTGCCGACGGCGGCGAATAGCACCCGCATCTTCGCTGGGGCGAGAGTCTTTTACCTGAGTATCATCAGAGCCACAAAACGGGCATTTCATATCGTCATTCCCCTAAGAGATTGCCCGTGGCCGCGAAGCACACTTTAGCTTGCGATACAGTGCTCATGTACGAAAATGTACACGCCGCTAAACTTCTCAGCCAGGCATCCTTCTCGCCTTTGGGTAGTCTCTTATCGAAATAACGATAACGGTTTAATAGATTGGAAAGCGTCGGCATAACTCAAGAACACGCGTGCGCGCAGCCTGTTCAACCTTGCTGTTATCATCAGGATTATGCATCAGACCATCCAGCACATCCGCGATCATCTGGCCAATCTGCACAAATTCCGTAACACCAAAGCCACGCGTCGTGCCAGCAGGAGAACCAAGACGAATACCGGAAGTAATCGCCGGTTTCTGTGGGTCAAACGGAATGGCATTTTTGTTGCAGGTCATGCCGGCACGCTCCAGGCTGGCTTCTGCTGCTTTGCCGGTCAGGTTTTTCGGACGCAGGTCAATCAATGCCAGGTGTGTATCTGTGCCACCGGAAGCCACCGCCAGGCCACGCTCCACAAGGGTGTTGGCCAGTGCCTGGGCATTGGTAACAATCTGCTGTGCATAGTGCTTGAAGGATGGTTGCAGGGCTTCACCATAAGCAACCGCTTTGCCGGCGATCACATGCATCAGGGGGCCGCCCTGTAATCCGGGAAACAGGGCAGAATTAATTTTTTTACCAAGGTCTTCGTCATTGCTCAGTACCATGCCACCGCGAGGCCCCCGCAGGGTTTTATGGGTGGTTGTGGTCACGATATGGGCATGGGGCAGGGGGCTTGGGTAAACACCACCAGCCACCAGGCCGGCAAAATGCGCCATATCCACCATTAGATAAGCACCTACGCTGTCCGCAATCTGCCGGAAACGGGCGAAATCAATAATCCGCGAGTAGCCAGAACCACCGGCAATAACCAGCTTTGGCTTATGTTCTTTCACCAGCACTGCCAGTGCATCGTAATCAATCAAGCCATTATCTTCACGTACACCATACTGTACGGCATTAAACCACTTGCCGGATTCATTAACGCTGGCACCGTGCGTCAGATGCCCACCTGCTGCCAGCGACATACCTACAATCGTATCATGGGGCTGCAGCAGTGCCAGAAATACGGCCTGGTTAGCTTGCGAGCCAGAATGGGGCTGTACGTTTGCATAACTGCAGTTGAATAATTTTTTGGCACGGTCAATGGCTATCTGCTCAACGATATCAACGTATTCACAGCCGCCATAATAACGTTTTCCCGGGTAACCCTCAGCGTACTTGTTGGTTAAAATGGTACCCTGTGCCTCGATAACGGCACGTGATGCAATGTTTTCCGAGGCAATCAGCTCAATCTGATCCTGCTGTCGCTGCATTTCTTTTGCAATAGCGGCAAAGACATCACGGTCACAGGCGGCAAGACCACCTTCAAAAAAACTGGTATTCTGGCTATCGTTTGCCGCAATGGTCATTGTCTGTTGCATCCTGGTACACTGTTAACAAGAAAGTTTATGAATGCGGGTGATATGGCGTCCACCACCAAAATCGGTATTCAGGAATGCCCGCAGACAATCCTTGGCGGTTTCAATGCCCAGCACCCGTGCCCCCAGCACTAGCACATTGGCATCATTATGCAAGCGGGCAAAGTGCGCCGTTAAATGATCATGGCACAGTGCGGCTCGAATATGATCATGCCGGTTAGCGGCAATACTCATGCCAATACCCGTGCCACAGATAAGCAGGCCGGCTTCTGCCTGATTTGGAATTGCCAGGCAGAGTTTATGTGCATAGTCCGGATAATCTACAGAGTCTGTACTGTTTGTGCCCAAGTCTACAAATTTTATGCTGAACGCATCTGCACTGGCGAGCAAATCCTGCTTCAAGGCAAGGCCAGCATGATCGCTGGCAATAAGCAATGTTCTCATCATCAGTACTCTACTTAAGGGATTTTCACCGCATCGGCAAGTTGAAATATCGATCTATAGATATCACACTGTAACCCTGCACCAAGATGGACCCCAGCCTTCGCTGGAGATTCGATAGGTGTTGACATGTCCTCCCCAAGAATCCCCAGCGAAGGCTGGGGTCCATCGTTCGGCAGCGTAGAATCATGGTGCGGTTTTATAGTGTGATGTCTATAAGCCACCTTGTATTTTTGCAAAAACAATATAGATTCCTGAGTATGTTTGAGAACTCAGCAAGTGTAACACTGTCTGCCAATGCTGCACGGCGTGTGCAGGTCCTGCAGAAAAAACGCCAGGACGATGATCTGATGCTGCGCCTGTGCGTTGATGGTGGTGGTTGTTCGGGGTATCAGTACAAATTTTCCTTTGAAAAAAATATCAATGATGACGATCAGGTGTTTGAAGCACACGGTGTTCGTTGCGTTATCGATACGATTTCTCTGGATTTTGTGAAAGGATCGGAAATTGACTATATTGAAGAGCTGGTCGGTGCTGCTTTTCAGGTCAAGAACCCAAATGCTGCCAGTGGTTG
>JANMDF010000029.1:0-10643 GCA_031376145.1 Alphaproteobacteria bacterium | reverse complement strand
AATACGGGAAAGGGTATAACGCATAAAAAAACTCACGGAAGATAAAGAGAACAGGAACGACAATCAGGCAAGAATATGATCGCTGCGATATCGTCCTGATTGATCAAATTCCACCACTACCGGCGTGCCGGTAGCAATTTCCAGATCGGCAATGGCGTCATCGGAAATATTCTTAATGACTTTAATGAGTGCCCTAATACTGTTGCCATGCGCAACAATCAGCACTGTTGCGTTATCCTGCAATAATGGTTGCAGGGTGTTTTTGTAAAATGGGGTGACGCGATCCACCACATCTTTCAGGCTTTCGGTAGCGGGTAGCGTGAAAGGAAAGCCCTGAAAAGAGGGTGTGTTTGCCGGGTGCCACTCATGATCTGCAGGCAGGGCAGGGGGGGCAATATCATAGCTGCGCCGCCAGATGTGCACCTGTTCATCACCATGTTTTGCAGCTGTTTCAGCCTTATCCAGGCCAGTCAGCCCGCCGTAAAAGCGTTCGATCATTTCGGGAGCTTCGACCAGATGCAACGGTTCACCAAGACCTTGGGCAATAAGACTGGCCGTATGCTTTGCGCGTTTCAGCGGTGATACAAAACAGCGGTCAATATGTTGGAAATTAGCGGCTCTTAGGAGTCCACCAGCCCGCAGGGCTTCAGTTTCTCCTTTAGGCGTCAGATCCACATCTACCCAGCCGGTAAAGCGGTTTTCCAGGTTCCAGGCACTCTGGCCGTGGCGCACAAGAATCAGGGTCGACATGTCATTTCCTCAACATGGGCTGTATTTACTAGCAATTTTATGCTAATAGATACAGGGTATGTATACATTGCGTTTCTGTTCTGCCCTGCTGATTATGCTGACACTGCATGCCACACAAGCAAAAGGCAGTGTCTTACAGCAGCTTGATCCGCAATTGTCAAGTATTGTGGCCAGGCTGTACGCCAAACGCCCGCAACCCTATAATGATGCTATACAAAGCGGTAATCCCTCTCCGGTACTTCCAAAAGATGAACAGCTTTTTGTACGCGATAATATCAACAACACATTACAGTTTCCCTGGCGTAACATCGGCTTTCTGCTGGTGAAGTTTGCTGAAAACGATTTTATTACCTGTTCAGCCACACTCCTGTCGCCGACCATTATCATCACAGCGGCACACTGTTTTGTCAGGCCAGATGGGCATCAGATGCAGCAGGCGCTGTTTACCCTGGCGCGCAATAAAAAACTTCAGCCATATGCCACGGTCAGTATCAAACGGTTTGATGTGTTGCCCGAGGCCAGAAAGACGGGGCTTGATAATAATTTTGATCTGGCCTTTGCTGAACTTGCCAGCCCTCCCAATAAACTGCCGCTGACTGGCGTCACGCTGGCCAGTGTCAGTGATGCGAATTTTGCCAGTAGCAAGGGGGCACCCATGGTGCTGGTGGCGGCTGGGTATCCGACGCGTGAACAAACCGCCGCTGATGCGGGGACGCTGATTGCTTCGGCCAGTATTACCTACCGTAATTCCATCATGGAAGGCAAAACCAATCAGTTTGAACACAAGGGATTTGTAGCCCCCGGCGTCTCCGGGGGGCCAATCTTTGCCTATGATCCCCTGTATAATCAGTTTGCCATGGTGGGGGTTGTTTCCAGCCAGCGTACCTGGAGTACTGGCGAGGAATGGGCGGTGGGCATCAAACTCAACCCTTTTGCGATCAGCAAGGTGCAGGAAGTGATGCGTAATGCTGGGCGGTAATACGTACCAGGCCGCTGAGACTGGCTGCCGGCTTTGGCGCCCGCCGCCGTGCAGGCAAGCCTGCACCGGCGATTACTGGGGAAAATCCCTGCAGGGATTTTCCCCAGTAATCGCCTTCCTGGCGCATCGCGCCAGGGGCGGCGGGTGCCAAGGCCAGCGGCCAGCCAGCGGCGTCGTCAGCCACCAGACGCACTTACATTTCTTTTGGCGGGTTAAGATACTGATCCTGTAGCTGTTTAATACCATTAAACACCGCTTCACAGGCAATAATATAGTACACCAGAAAATCCTGTTTTTCAGGATCGGCATACCTTGCCTGTTGTTGAATATAGGCGATTGTTTGTTTTTGGATGATGGCAATATCCGCCGGTGTTCTGGTCATAAAGATACGGTTGATCTGCCGTGCTTCACCGGCAACATTATCACCATGTAAATTTACCGGCATGAATACAGGCAATGGAAACGTTTCCAATGCATCTGAATCTTTATGGGTATTGCGGACGCAATAGGCAAACTCTCTCGCTGCCTCGGACAAAACCCCAAACACCGCAAATCCAGGGCGACTGGCTATAATCACCATGGCATCGTGATGAGACACGTCAGTAAGAATTTTTTTATATGTCGCCTGCATCAGATCATAACCATCGAATAATGGCTTCAGATCATTAAAATACACCGCATGATGATTAATTGATTGCGCGTTCTGCTCAATGCGCTGGGCAAAATTGTCAAATTCCAGCAGCGAACGCTCATCACCCCGCTCAACGGGGCTCTTCAACCGGACGGCCATCCCGTAAAATTCATCTGCATAACTCTGCCATGTACGCTGCATGGCGATATTATACATTATGTATAAAATTATTCAATAATTTTATACAAGAACCATCCCATCTTCACTGACTGGCCGCTCGGCTTCATCGGCAGGCGACAGCAGCATTTCGTTATGCGCCGCCCCACTGGGGATCATGGGATAGCAGTTCTCCCGCTCACTCACCGCCATATCAATAATCACTGGCCGTTTAATCGCCATCATTTCCTGAATCGTATCATCCACCTGTCCCATGTCGGTGGCGCGCAGACCCACGGCACCAAAGGCTTCCGCCAGCTTGACAAAATCCGGCAAAGATTCGGAATAGCTTTCGGAATACCGCCCGCCATGCAGCAACTCCTGCCACTGGCGCACCATTCCCATCCATTTGTTATTAATAATGAATATTTTTACGGGCAGGCGGTACTGCACGGCGGTGGCCATTTCCTGAATATTCATCAGGATGGAGGCTTCCCCGGCAATATCTACACAAAGGGCATCCGGATGGGCAACCTGCGCGCCAATAGCCGCAGGCAGGCCATAGCCCATGGTGCCAAGCCCGCCGGAGGTCAGCCAGCGGTTGGGTTGTTCAAATCGATAATATTGCGCCGCCCACATCTGGTGCTGGCCGACTTCGGTGGAGATATAAGCATCCTTGTCGCGGGTCAGTTCGTACAGACGTTTGATAGCGTGCTGCGGCTTGATAATGCTTTTCTCAGGCGTGAACTTCAGGCAATCCACCTTGCGCCAGGTTTCAATCTGCTTCCACCAGGTGGCGAGAGCTTTTTCATCCAGGTTGGCTTTGGATTTTTTCCAGGCTTTCAGCAGGGCTTCCATGACATTGCCCACATCCCCAACCACTGGAAGGTCTACCAGGACATTTTTGTTAATGCTGGAGGCATCAATATCAATGTGGATTTTTTTGGAGTTTGGGGAAAAGGCATTGACGCGCCCCGTAACCCGATCATCAAAACGGGATCCCACAGCAATCATCAGATCGCAGTCGTGCATGGCATTATTGGCTTCATAGGTACCATGCATGCCCAGCATCCCCAGGAACTGGTTATCCGCTGCCGGAAACGCCCCCAGCCCCATCAGGGTCAGGGTGCAGGGCATACCGGTCAGCTTTACAAATTCCCGCACCAGTTTGGCCGCATGCGGGCCGGAATTGATAATACCACCACCACCGTATAGAATCGGCTTCTTCGCTTTGGCAATCATCGCCACCGCCTGAGCAATCACATCCGGCTCCGCCGCTGTCACCGGTTGATAGGAGCGTGGCGGCGTTTGCGTATCTGGCGTATATGCACCAGGCGCAAACAGGATATCTTTGGGCAGATCAATAACCACCGGCCCCGGGCGGCCATGGGTAGCCACATAAATGGCCTCATGCACCGTGCGCGCCAGCACGTTTACATCTTTTACCAGATAATTATGCTTGGTGCACGGGCGGGTAATGCCCACCGTGTCGGCTTCCTGAAAGGCATCATTGCCAATCAGGTGGGTTGGCACCTGGCCGGTAAGGCACAGTACCGGAATACTGTCCATCAGCGCATCGGTTAAGCCGGTCACCGCATTGGTTGCCCCGGGGCCCGAGGTCACCAGCACCACGCCCAGCTTGCCGGATGAGCGTGCATAGCCTTCAGCAGCATGCACGGCAGCCTGTTCATGGCGCACCAGAATATGGCGGATTTTATCCTGTTGAAACAGCGCGTCATAGATCGGCAGCACCGCCCCACCTGGATAGCCAAAAATCACCTCAACGCCATGCTCAGCAAGGGCTTTCAAGACAATTTCAGCGCCGGATAATGGCTTGTTGGGTGCGGATTTCATGGGGATTCAACCTGATGATAGTAATACGGGTGAAACTTTAGGGTATTGCACCGCATGAATCAAGCGCAAGGTGTATAACCTGACGTCTACTAATTACCTTACCACCCATCACGTCTCTCCGTCTTTCCGGAAACATAGGCGAATCCAAGGCTATGCCTTGGAAGATGAGCCTGTTATCCGGAATCCAGAATTTTAAGGCTGGATCCCTATGTGTTGAAAGCGTCTACTAAAGGAACCTCTGCAAAAGCCTCCTGTCATCCTGAACCCTTACAGGACAGGCTCCGCGAAGGATCTCTTTGTATTAATGAGATTCTTCGCGGAGCCTGTCCCGTACTTGATACGGGGCTCAGCATGACATTACCCCCTTTTGCAGAGGTTCCTATACCTGGTTGCATAATTACCTGGATAATACTTTATGACGACTTATACGAAATAAGGATTTTTGTCATTCCTTCGTTTCCCTCAGGACAGGCTCTGAGCGCAGCGAAGGCAGGTAAGGGGTTCTCGGTGGTGGCAAGCGAGGTTAAAAACCTTGCGAATCAAACGGCCAAGGCCACCACCCAAATTTCTGCCAAAGTTTTACAAATTCAAAAAATCAGCGAGGCCACTGCAACGGCGATGCGTGAAATCAGTACCGTGATCAGCAAAATAAATGATATTTCCACCACCATTTCTGCCGCTATTGTTCAGCAGGGTGCATCTACCAGTGAAATCTCCCGCAGTTGCTCCCAAGTGGCGGCGTAAGAGTTATTCTAGGCCAGCGCCGCCATTCTTCGCATTTCTTTTCAAGTAATTAAAAACAGCAGGGTCTAGCCTTTCCATTTCTTTTGGTGTCTTGTAAAGTACCGAGGTTGTATCAGCGGGAACAAGGCTGCCCTTGCCTGCAGTGATAGCGGCGGTATTGAAAGAATTAGTGATGGCTTTTATTTGTTCTGTAATTTGTTTGTTAATTTCCGCTTTCGATTGCGCTGCTGTTAAAGGCGTATAAATCTCATCGCCAGAATTCAAAAAGGCTTCCAGTAACTGTCGTGTAACAGCTTCTGGCACGGCAATGGGGATATTAGATCCAATAATAGCGGTAAGCCGTGGGTCAAGGTCATCGCTGTTAGTAATAATGTTACCAAGTTGCCCGAGGGTTGGTTTAAGTACTGCAAAAGTTTCTAGAATGGTGTTATTTTCTCTGGCAGCAGTAAGTAACTTTGCCTGGTCTGAATTTAACAGAAAGGCTTTTCCATTATTAACCAAAACGGTAGCGGTTTGTACGGGCTGTAGGAGTGTACCGTTTATTGACGGGCCTTGCTGTGTAACAAGGAGATTGTTAACTAAAGACGCATCAATTAGCGCTTCATAACTAGTGCCTCCTGCAATCCCACTAGGCCTTACAAACGTAGTGCTTCCACTTGCTGTTGCTTGTGCTGGTTCTGCTTTGGTTGGTTGCGGGATACTCATTAATCCGGCGGCTGCAAAAGAGATAACAGCAATATCTTTTGGTAAGCTAGACGACATAGTATTCCTCTATATAGTAAATTTACTAAAATATGCCTTTAATATGATTTTTTGTCAAGTTGTAACGCTATGTCGCTTATGCTCCGCTTCTTCTTTATACCTATTTCTATTTGCTCTCTTTCTCCCTCACTCAAAGGATGATACTTTCTCATTGCAACAGTTCTTTTAGATGTCTTGTTCAAAAAACACCTTAAAGCTAAACTGTTGTACTTCGTTTTAGAATTCACCAGGGCGATTTAAAAGTTGTTTGTCGCCTGGATTGCTTCGGCGTTGCCTCGTAATGACTGACGAGCATCTCATTGCGCACCATGCCTTGATCAGGCATAGTGAAATCTATACCTCACCCAACAATTCCTGATACAATGCTGCCACATCTGCAGCACGCCGCATGACCGCTTCGCGCATGGCCTCAAAATTGGCACGATCATCCAACCCTGCAATTTTCTGCTGCAGGGTTTTTGACGATTTTTCATCCGGGGAAACCCGCCCCAGCGTCAGGCGCAACAAATTCTGCAGCCGCCACCACAACTGCAGGGACGATATCAACAGTGCTGCCTGCTGATCACGCAGTAACCCTGCCTGCCCAATAGCCTTCAGGCTTTCCAGTGTACTGTGGTGCAGAATCTGGGGATGCTGGTGCGCATGTGCCAGTTGCAGATACTGACTGATAAATTCAATATCCACCATCCCCCCCGGCATGTGCTTCATGTGCCAGATACCCCGGCTTTTGTGGGATATACGCATACGCTCCCGCATTTCGGTAATATCGCTTTTCAGCAGCGATGGACCGCGTGGTTGCAGCAGTACCTGCTGGATTGTCCGGGTGATTTTCCCGGACAGATCACCGGTCGCATACACCACACGCGCACGACACAGTGCCATGTGCTCCCATGTCCAGGCGTTTTCCAGCTGATACTGGCGAAACGCCTCCAGACTGACGGCAATGGGGCCGGCATTACCGCTGGGGCGCAGCCGCATATCAACATTATACAATACGCCCATGGGGGTTGGTACACTTAAAGCAGAAATAATGCGCTGACAAAGGCGCGCCATATAGGCAGACGGTGCCAGCGGTTTTGCCCCATTGGAAAACTCTATATCGGCCGGAAAATCATAGATAAAAACCAGATCAAGATCAGAATTGACCGTCATTTCCTGACTGCCATGCTTGCCCAGTGCGACAATGGCAAAGCCACCTGCCGAAAAATTACCATGCACCTTTGCAAATCCTGCCTCAATGCGGGTTGCTAAGGTTTCTACGGTCAGATCGGCAAGGTTGCTGAATGCCATGCTGATACACTGCTGATCAAGGCTAGACTGTAAAATCTGCACCCCCAGCCGGAACTGCAAATCGCGTACATAGGCAATCAATATGCCCAGTGTTTCTTCAAAATTATCAATATGCAGCAGACGATTATCAATCTGTTTCCACATAATTTCCCGCGTTGGTGGCACTTGAGTAAATTCAGCAGTGATCAGGTTGTCGAGTAATGCCGGATTTTTTGCCATATTTTGTGCAAGGCATGGTGCATCTCCCATGATTTCAGCAACAAATTTCAGCAAACGGATGTTAGACTTTAATAAAGACAAAACCTGCACGCCTGCGGGTAATGATGCCAGGAACTGATCCATATTAGTCAGTGCCTGATCAGGGTTTGAGGTGCGTCCCAGCGTGTCCAGCAGCAGCGGGGTCAGTTCCTGTAACAGCTTTTGTGCCCGTGGAGCTTTGCAGACCCTGTAACGCCCCGTGTGCCAGTTATACAGAATTTTCTGGGCAGTTTTTGCTTCTTCGAAACCATAATGTCCCAGTTTTAACAGTAGTTCCGGATCATCAACATCATCATGCACTGTTAAAGTAGAAGATACATGTTCATGAATATCAGACTTGAAAAGATGGCTATAATAGGCTGCAACGCGATGCAGGTGCAACAGCAGGGTTTCTGAGAAATCTTCCAGGGTATTAAAGCCGCAGAACATGGCTATGGCCGTTAACGCCTGCTGACTTTCCGGCAAGGTATGGGTCTGTTGATCATTGGTCATTTGCAGGCGATGCTCAACCTTGCGCAGGAGTGCGTAGCTTTCTATCAGCTCCTGCGCGATATCGACGGTGATATGATTAAATTGCGCCAGGCGGATCAGGGTAGCACAGGTTTCTTTTTCCCGCAGATTGGGAAAGCGTCCGCCCCAGATCAACTGCTGTGTCTGAGCAAAAAACTCAATCTCACGAATGCCGCCGAGTCCAAGTTTTACATTATGCCCTGCAATCTGTATCTCATGAAAACCACGATATGTATTAATCTGTTCTTTCATCGCATGAATTTCATCAATAGCAGCAAAATCCAGGTGTCGCCGCCAGATAAACCCTTGAATATTTTTCAGGAACTGCTCTCCGGCATCAATATCACCGGCAATGGGGCGTGCCTTGATCATGGCGGATCGTTCCCAGGTTTGTGCCATGGAGCCATAATACGATTCTGCAGCCAGCACACTCAACGCCAGTGGCGTTGCCGAGGGATCAGGACGCAGGCGGAAATCGACCCGAAAAACGTAACCATCACCGGTAATATCCTGTAGTATATCAATGAGATCACGTGTCAGGCGCACCAGATGCTTTTGCAGATTGTCAGGCGTATCAGCAGTGATTTTTTCAGCATCAAATAAAAGAATCAAGTCTATATCACTGGAATAATTCAGTTCATGCGCACCCAGTTTGCCCATACCCAGTACAAACACACCACTGTTGGCCTGATAACTTTTATGATGATCAACCTTCAATAATCCTCTGTCAACATAGGATTTAAGCAGGTATTCCAGTGTCAACTGTACGGCAAAATCAGCAAATAAACTGAGATTGCCGGTTACATGCGCCACGTCCCAGGCATCCGTAATATCCGCAACGGCAATTAACAGAGCAATCTGCTGTTTTTCAATGCGCAGGAACCGTTTGATATCTTCACGTGCCTGCATGTCGGTCAGCATGTGCCGCCAGTCTCTGGCAAAAAATGTGGTTAATGTTGTTTTTAAGCCATGTTCGGCAAGATCCAGAAAAAATGATTGTTGCTGCAACAATACCTGCGATAAATATGGGCTGTTGCCAAAAATGCTGTTCAGCAGAGAGATGAGCTGCGGGGCGTCTGCCAGCCCTGGCAATCGGGAATCATCCCCCTGCAGAAAATCCTGCATCAGCAACGCTGCCTGCCGCTGGTCATAGCACGGCGGCACGCTGACAATATCGTCACATAGTTTCCAGGTAGTGATGGGCATGCGATCTGCAAGAATCTTTTGGAGAGGCTATCATTCTGAGCGCAGCGAATACTCTCAACGTTTATGGGATTCTTCGCTGCGCTCAGGATGACACTATAGACATAACACTATAAAACTGCACCACGATTCTACGCTGCTGGACGATGGACCCCAGCCTGCGCTGGGGATTCGACAGGTGCTACGCCATTTGCTCGCGAATCCCCAGCGCAGGCTGGGGTCCATCGTGGTACGGGTTTACAGTGTGCAATCTATATCGATATATGTCACTATATGTCACTTACGAGCGCAACAGACTTACCTTCTGCAGTACCTGTTCGGCACTGCGGTCATCACCAATAGTACGCAGACATACGGCGTAGTCTACAAGCGTCTGGCGTTCATCCGGCGTATGCAGCAGTGCCTGTTCAAAGGCGGCCAGTGCCTCATCAAAACGATCCTGGCGAAACAGCAGTATACCCTGAATATGCAGCAGGCGTGCCGATTTCGGATAGTGCTGCAGTGCGTGCTCCATAATTGTTGTACACACCAGATGATCACCGGCGTACAACAAGGCACGGGCATATTCATACAGAACATCCGCACTGTAGGGCAGGCGGTTGTACGCCTGTTCATAATGGCGAATGGCTTCCACTTGAAAGCCTGCCCGATACAGGCAGCGCGCCAGCAAGGCATGCGTCTGCCCGGGTTGATAACTGCTGGTTTCCAGAGACTGCTGATAATAACAGATGGCCTGATAAAGATCCCCCTGTTTTTCACAGGTTTCCGCCATTTTCATCAGTGCATCATGGTTGAGCGGTTCCAGGTACAGACTGGTTCTGAACGCTTCCAGTGCCCGCCCCAGATCCTGATCACGCAAGGCAAGATTGGCCAGCGTACGATAATACTGTGCATTGGCACTATCAATACTGATAGCATCCTCGGCAAAGACAATAGCCTGTGGTAACTCGCCACGCTCCCCCAGCAGAATTGCCAACCCATGCAGAGCAGGCGCGAACCCTGGGGATTCGCTTAGAATTTCTCGCAGCAACACTTCCGCTTCCTTGAGGCGTCCTGCCTGATGGAAGCGCACAGCCTGTGCCAACGCCTGCTGTGACGAAAGATTTCCTTGTTGCATGATTTATATACCTTATAGATCAATCAACTTACAGGATTATACTGCCAGAGAAGTATTAACGGGGCGTGAAGGTGGAAAAATTCTGATCATCTCAAGAAAATGATATTGATAATCAAACGTATAATAATGATGAAAATTTAAAAGCTGTTGCTAGACGTGATAAACGTAATAGAATTGCAGAGGATGATTATTGAGCACATATTGAAGATCCTCATTTTTTTACTTATAATCTTGATTATGTTAATTTCTTATCATCTTTAAATGAATCATTTATTACTTTAGAAAATTTACCTGATATCCCAGAAAAAAAAAAAAGTTTGAATTTAGATACAGATGTTAAAGATTATTTTTTTAAAATTAGAACGATTTTTACTTTTTTCTTATATCGT
>JANMDF010000024.1:0-14449 GCA_031376145.1 Alphaproteobacteria bacterium | reverse complement strand
TTCTTCGGAAAAATAAAAGAGTTCAGAGGCATAGCCACGAGATACGATAAACTTGTTCGTCGATTCCTTGCAGGCATTAATATCGTATTGATTGCTTTTTTCGCTAGGAATTATCTAAAAATAATTGTCAACACGGCCTAGCGTCTTACCGCCTTTTGCCGCCGCCGATCGGCGGATGAACCAATGTGCAGGGCTTCGCGGTATTTTGCCACGGTGCGGCGTGCCAGGTCAATACCCTGGGCTTTTAACAAGCTGCACAGAGCATCATCCGATAAAACCCGCTGCGGGTCTTCTTTGTCAATCAGGGTTTTGATGCGCTGTTTGATGGCCAGGGCGGAAATACCATCGCCATCACTGTTTTGGATGCTGGATGCAAAAAAGAATTTCAACTCGAAAATACCACGCGGGGTGGCGATGTATTTGTTATTGGTAACACGGCTCACCGTGCTTTCATGCAGGCCGGTTATTTCAGCCACCTGCTTTAAAACCATGGGCTTCATGTATTGAATGCCGAATTTTAAGAATCCTTCCTGCTCACGGACAATGGTTTCTGCAACTTTCAGAATCGTGGTGGCACGCTGGTGCAGGGATTTTACCAGCCAGTTTGCCGACTGATAGCACTGGTTCACATAGTCTTTTTCTGATTTGGCAACGGCTTTATCCTGAATATGGCTGTAATAGCGGTTATTGATCAACACCTTGGGCAGGCTGTCGTTATTGAGTTCCACCTGCCAGCCACCGTCCTTCAATTGCCAGACATACACATCAGGAATAAGGGTTTCCGGACTTTTGTAGAGAAATTTCGCGCCTGGTTTTGGATCCAGGCTTTTCAGTTCATCCAGCATGTGGGCAAAGTCTTCATCATTAACGCCACAGCGTTTTTTCAATCTGGCAATGTCGCCCTGCGCCAGCAGGTCAAGATTAGCTAATAAATTAGCCATTGCCGGATCATAATGGTTGCGGTCAAGAAGTTGCAGTTTCAGGCATTCGGACAGATCACGGGCGAACACGCCCGCTGGATCAAAACCTTTTAGTTTCTGCAATACAGCATCCACCTGTGCTGTATCACAGCCCAGCAGGTGTGCCAGTTCGTCTGTATCGGTGCGCAGATACCCCGCCTCATCCAACAGGTCAATCAGGTAGTGCGCAAGCATCTGTTCAACAGGGGTGGTAAACACCAGGCCGCACTGGCCGCGCAAATGATCCTGCAGGCTGATCATATCGCCGCAGCGTTCCAGCCAGTCGTCATCTTCGCCGCTGAAACTGTTATGGCTTGGCGTAGCATTGTTCTGCCACGGCTCTACATCCACCATGGGGGTATCACCGTTGTTATTATACAGCGTCTGATCGTTGCTATCCAGGCTTTCGGCTATACTGTACGTATCAAGCTGGGTGAGGGCTTCATGCATAATCTCGCCGATGTTGTCATCAAGCGGGCTGGCGTAACGCTCCTCAACCTCCAGCAGGGGGTTTTCGGCAATCTGCGTTTCAATAAAGGCATTCAGTTCCAATGCTGAATACTGCAACAGCTTGATGGCCTGCTGCAGCTGTGGGGTCAGCACCAGGCTTTGGCTTTGCTTAAGATCAAGGCGTTGCGTCAGGGACATGCAAGAACTGTTCCGATTATCATCAGAACAGTATTAGCGCAGGATGGTTGAGAGATCGTTAAGGAGGGGTGGGTTGTTTAATGCCAGGCCAGGGCACTTTAAAAGTCTGGATTGCCACGCCCTGCCTGGCAGGCTATGCCTGCTGAAGGTAGTACTCGCAATGACAAACACCCTGCATCCAACGTCATCGCGAGGCGCAGCCGCGGCGATCCAGATTTAAAAATCCCATAACGCTTTATAACTGCTTATCTCACCCCAAAGCCCCATGGCACTGCTTATATTTCTTGCCCGAACCACAGGGGCAAGGGGCATTGCGCTGGGTACGTCCCCAGGTGGCAGGGTCTTTCGGATCAATCTCTTCCTGGCTGTGGTGACGGGTGATAACCGGTTTTGCAGGCAGGGCGGGTGGCGGCGGTGCGTCACTGTCGATGGGGGCAAAACGATCGGTGCGGCTTAAGGTAATATTTTTATCCAGCAGATCCGGCTCTGGTATATCCAAGGGGCGGGTATGAATCTCTACCCGCGACAGCATGGTTAACACCTGTTCGCGTACCCGCCCCAGCATATCCTCGAAGTACTCAAAGGCCTCGCGTTTATATTCATTCAGGGGGTCGCGCTGGCCATAGGCGCGCAGGTTAATCCCCTGACGCAAATGATCCAGTGCCAGCAGGTGATCTTTCCAGTGCTGATCCAGCAGCTGCAGCAGCAGGGATTTTTCCGCAAAAGCAACCATTTCAGAACCCTGTGCCGCCCGTTTAGAGGTAAATTTTTCGGCGGTGGCCTCCAGCAGACGTTTGCTGATAACGTCGTCAGCAACACCCTCTTCCCGTGCCCAGTCCTGAATGGGGAGATCGAGATCAAAAATCCGGCGGGTTTCATTCTCAAGACCAGCCGCATCCCATTCCTGGGCATAGCTGCCTGCAGGAATGTGGGCGGCTACCAGTTCACTGACCATCTGTTCGCGGAATTCGTCGATCAGATCACTGACGCCTTGCGATTCCATGATTTCGCGGCGTTGTTCATAGATCACTTGCCGCTGATCATTCATCACGTCATCGAATTTCAGCAGGGTTTTGCGCATGTCAAAGTTGCGTTCCTCAACTTTGCGCTGGGCTTTTTCAATGGCGCGGTTCAGGAAATTATGGCTGATGGGCTCATCGGCCTTCATACCCAGGCTGCCCAGAATAGCATCCATGCGTTCCGAACCGAAAATGCGCATCAGGTCATCTTCCAGAGACAGATAAAATTTTGACTGGCCTGGGTCACCCTGACGGCCACTGCGGCCACGCAACTGGTTATCAATGCGGCGGCTTTCATGGCGTTCGGTGCCGATGACATAGAGGCCGCCAGCATTCAGTACGATTTGTTTGTCGGCGGCATGTTGTGCTTCGATCGTATTATGCTGATCTGGTTCAACCGCCAGCAGCATTTTTTCCAGGTTGCCACCCAGCTGAATATCCGTACCGCGTCCGGCCATGTTGGTAGCGATGGTCACCGCCCCGGGGCGGCCAGCCTGCACAATGATTTCGGCTTCCTGTTCGTGATAGCGAGCATTCAAAACAGCATGCGGGATCTTATGGGATTTTAACAGAGCCGCCAGCTCTTCAGATTTGGCAATGCTGACCGTGCCAACCAGCACGGGTTGCTGACGCGCATGGCATTCTTCGATCTGTGTAACGATGGCCTCATTTTTTTCTTTGGCAAAGCGGTACACCGTATCCTGTTCATCTTTTCTGGACACAGGGATGTTGGTGGGGATTTCCACCACACGCAACTTGTAGATTTCTTCAAATTCTGCTGCTTCGGTCATGGCGGTGCCGGTCATGCCGGCAATTTTATCATACAGGCGGAAATAGTTCTGAAAGGTAATGGATGCCAGCGTCTGGTTTTCGCGTTGTACCGGCACAAATTCCTTTGCCTCAATCGCCTGATGCAGACCATCGGAATAGCGGCGACCTTCCATCATGCGGCCAGTAAATTCATCAATGATGATCACCTTGCGGTCTTTGACAATATAATCACGATCGCGGCTGAACAGGTGATGGGCTTTGAGTCCTTGAAGGCCATGGTGCAGCAGGTGGACGTTCTGCACATCATACAGGCCACCTTCAAGCAGCAATCCGGCATCACGCAGTTTTTCTTCCAGCTGTTCCTGTCCGAGTTCACTGAGCGTCAGGCTGCGGTGTTTTTCATCAATTTCATAGCAGGTGGCAGGCAGTATTTTGATCACCGCATCAACCTTGCCATAAAGTTCTGTGGAGACTTCCGCGGGCCCTGAAATAATCAGCGGGGTGCGCGCCTCATCCACCAGGATGCTGTCCACCTCGTCAATGACGGCAAAGTGCAGATCTCGCAAGACCATCTGTTCCAGGCTGAAACGCATGTTATCGCGCAGGTAATCAAAGCCCAGTTCATTATTGGTGGCATAGGTAATATCGGCGCGGTAAGCAACGCGGCGTTGCTCCGGCTCCAGTTCATTGGTGATACAGCCAACACTTAAGCCCAGAAAATTATAGAGTTTCCCCATCCATTCGGCATCGCGTCTAGCCAGGTAGTCGTTGACCGTCACCACATGCACGCCGCGTCCGGTAAGCGCATTCAGGTATACCGGCAATGTCGCCACCAGGGTTTTACCCTCGCCGGTTTTCATTTCCGAGATCATGCCACGATGCAGCACAATACCGCCAACCAACTGCACATCAAACGGGCGAAGCCCCAGGGCGCGCTTTGCACCTTCCCGCACCACGGCAAAGGCTTCCGGCAGCAGGCTGTCGAGATCAGCCCCATCATGCAGGCGTTGCCTGAATGCTGCCGTCTTACCACGCAAAGCAGCATCATCCAGCGCCTGCATGGCGGGTTCAAGGGCATTAATTTTGTCTACCAGTGGCTGAAACTGCCGCACCAGGCGGTCGTTGGCGGAGCCGAACATTTTACGGGCAAGGGCTGTGAACATGGGATTTCTTGTTATTTGTTGTCTGCAGACAGCTACGGCAAAAAGCGGCAAGAATCAAGGCCGTGTTTTTTCCTGATCAGACAAGGACTTACGCAGCTATGCAATTTGCATCACTATCCGTTTTCCCTTTGAATGCCGGGATCCAGCAAAAACAGACTGTTCTGGATCCCGGCATTCGCCGGGAAAACGGAAACATCGTTATTTTGCGTAATTCCTGCTGGTATGACTTGCACAAAATATCTTTGTCATCCTGAACGAACTGAAGGATCTGCACGTTTTACGTGATCCTTCAGTTCGTTCAGGATGACAAAAATCCTTGTTTCGCGTAATACGTACCTGAAAAAAATCAGCAAATGTGATGCATGTCATATTTTATCAGCAGCGATTACACTATCATACTCTGTAAAATATGGAATGTGTATATGACAGATAAACCCGTTGTTATTGTCGGTGGTGGCCTGGCTGGCCTGGCGGCGGCGTTGTCACTGGCTAAGCAGGGCATAAAAAGTGTCGTATTGCAAACACCACAAAACAACAGCGGTTCAGCGCAAAGCGGCCTGGCGGCACCATTGTCTGAACGGGATTCGATTGATCTTTTCTTAAAGGACATTAACAGCGCTGGGGCGGTTGCGGGGGATAACCCCATGGCACGTAAAGTGGTGGAATCTGCCCAAGATGCTGTACGGAAACTTGAGCAGTGGGGCGTTACATTTGATCGGACTGATAACGGTGATCATGATTTCAGTAAAGGTGCGGGGCACAGTATGGACCGCCTGTTGCATACCGGTATTACCACTGGCGCCAGTGTCATGAACACTCTTAAGAAAGCTGTAAAAGCAAGTGAGTATATCACGGTGGTGGAGGGTAATGCCTATGCCCTGGATCACGATGATGCAGGCGTGCAGGGTGTCTATTACACTGATAAAAATGATACTGTACAGCGTCTCAATGGATCACATGTCATGCTGGCCACCGGTGGTATTGGCCATTTGTGGCTGAAAACAACCAACAGCAAACATGCCACCGGTACGGGTCTGGTCATGGCGGCTGGGGTTGATGCGGCCTTAAAAGATATGCACTTGATGCAGTTTCACCCCACGGCGATTGATCTGCAGGGCAAACCATCGTTTCTACTGGGTGAAGCGTTGCGTGGTAAATATGGTGCCAAGGTGGTGTTTCAGAAACCAGAAGGCACGCGTTGGCAGGGTAAAGATCCTTCCATGTATAAGCGGGATGTATTATCAACCCTGATTGTCAATATGTCTTTGCCACAGAGTGGGGGATGGACAGCATATCTGGATGTTGCTGGCGTGACGGATTCAGCGGCAGTGCAGAAATTACAACCACAGATCAGAAAACATGGGCTTCTACTGCCTATTACTCCGGCGGCACACTTTCATATGGGTGGTGTCGCGGTTAATGAACACTGGCAGGCGATTAATAACAATAACACCGTTATTCCAGGGTTGTATGTGATTGGTGAAGCGGCGGCCACTGGGATGCATGGCGAAAACCGTGTTGCCGGTAATGCGTTGCTGGAGGCGACCGTTTCAGGGGTATTGGCCGTACAATACCTGGCATCAGATGGGTATACTGCTGGTGCGTCTCGGGAAAATGTCAGTGCACCGGTTCCACCGGGCAAGATCGGCGAGCATGAAGCACGTACCCGTGAACTGATGTATCTGTATGCCGGTGTATTGTGTAAGACTGAAGGATTGACGAAGGCAGCAGAGGGTCTGCAAAAGATCGCTGAAAGCATCATACAGGTTGATTGCAGTAAGCCACTACCCATAATAGTGCAGGCGCAAGGTCTGTATATAAACGTGTTACAACAGCGTGTGGCATGAAAAACCCCCGCAACACGGGGTTGCGGGGGTGGAATTCATGATGGTTTATAAACCTGCTGAAAGCCTAGTTTACAGCGGTTTTCAGAGCCTTGCCAGCGCGGAATTTAGGCTGGTTGGCAGCGGCGATTTTGATTTTCTGGCCGGTGCGTGGGTTGCGGCCTTCCGTGGCGGCACGCTTGGTCACCAGAAAGGTGCCGAAGCCTACCAGGCGAACTTCGCCTTTTTTCTTCAGGGTGCTGGTGATGGCTTCAAATACGGCATCGATAGCACGCGTAGATTCGGCCTTGGTCAACTTGGCGTGATCGGCAACGTAAGATACGAGATCATTCTTGTTCACGGGATACCTCATAGGGTTGGTTGGTTGTAAATGGCTTCAGGAAAGGATTTCCCGCTACCACCGCCAGTAGACCGGCTTTTTCCCTGCCGTCAACTGAAAAATAGTAACATTTCCGGCATTTATGCGCGGCTTGTGTGACTTTTTCGCCAAAAATTGTACTATGGTATTACAAAGAAATGATCTCTTTCAACCTTTGCGTTATTTGGTTGTATCGCGCTGGTTCTGCCAGCCTTAATTCTTGCAGGCTTTTGATAAACGCCTCGGCTTCCTCAACTGTCAAGACAGGGTGGCGGCTCTGTTTTAGAGCTTCAATGCGTCCGGCCAGTTCCTGAAATGCGCTGATTTCCGCCTGCTGGTGGGCATTCAGGCTGGATAAATCCCCCTTTTTCTGAATGACAACATTCAACACTTCCATGATGCGCCCCAGTTGGCGGCCATAACTGGCAACGTTCTGCACAATATCCTGTTCCAGCTTGGGATTGCTGCTGGCGCTGGTATTGATGTTAATCAGGCCAAACTGGCCGAACGCCTGCCCCCACCAGTTCCAGGGGTTGATGACCTGCGAGACATCACCGGACAGGGGCAGGTTGGTGGATTTATTCTTATTTGACATCAGGCGGACTCCTTAAAAAACAGCAATGTGATATGTATCATATTATTTCTGTCGGTGGGATGGTATAACTGAATGATTACATAATGACACGCACAGTAACCCTCACCCCGCCCTCTCCCTGTTTGGTGAGAGGGAGAAGAAAGAAAGCCCTCTCCCCCTTGGGGAGAGGGTTGGGTGAGGGGCAATAGCAACTATAATGTATCCACCAGTCATAACAGGGGCAGCCTAAATGTCTTTTGCACTGATGCCTGATTTTTTTGGGAGCGTTGCCAGCAGCCTATCCACCAATCCTGCTGGTAATACAGATAATAGCCATACGATGCTGTACAGTGGCCAAGGAAATGCAATGCGGGCTTTGTTTTTCGCAATACCCGCCTTAATAACCCGTGCGGCTTTTTCCGCCGGCCACATCAGTGGCATGGAAAAATCATTGGCATCGGTCATGGCGGTTTTGACATAGCCAGGGCAAACAACAGTCACACCAATACCATTACCGGCCAGCAGACCGCGCAGGCCTTCGCCGTAAACCTTTACGGCGGCCTTGCTGCCACAATACGCAGGCGCGCCGGGAAAACCGCGAAACCCTGCCAGCGAGGCGATAATAGCAATCTGGCCTTTGCCAGCCTGGCGCATACTGGCCAATACCGGTTGTACAGTATTACTGACGCCGATTACATTGGTAAGAAAGATCTCGCGCACCTGCTGTACTTCTTCATCACCCTCCGCCGTGCCACCGGAAATACCGGCGTTGGCAATCACCAGATCCAGTGCGCCCTGCTCCAGCACTGCTGCCAGCCACTGCTGCATGTGCGGGGTGTTTTTCACATCACCAGCCTCTGTATGCACGGTGGCACCTTGTGCCTTGCAGGCTTCAGCTACCTTATTGAGCCGCAACTGGTGGCGACCGTGCAGGTATAATGTCACGCCCTCTGCTGCATACGCAAGGGCAAGTGATGTTCCCAGGCCACTGCTGGCGCCGGTAATCAAGATCCGCTGTGGTGACACACTCGACATTGTTAACCTTTTGCGTTTATATCTGTGTTGAATTGTAGAGTACGTTCATGGAACCTGCAAGCCATCGTGGTCTGATGCTGATTTTATCTTCCCCCAGTGGCGCGGGGAAGACAACGATTGCGCGGGCATTGGTTGCCCGCAATAACAATTTCAAAACGTCTGTTTCCGCCACCACCCGACCACCGCGCCCCAATGAAAAAGACGGCGTCGATTACCATTTTGTTGATGATAGCCATTTTCAGGAAATGGTGACTAAGGGGGCGTTGCTGGAACATGCCCGCGTGTTCAAACATTACTATGGAACCCCCCGCCAGCCGGTGGAAGACGCGCTGGCGGCAGGCTATGACATGCTGTTTGATATTGACTGGCAGGGTGCGCAACAGATCAAGCTGTCCATGCGGCGTGATATGGTCAGTGTCTTTGTCCTGCCACCCAGCATGGCAGAGCTGGAACAACGCCTGAAGGGCAGGCAAAGCGACAGTGTCGATACCATTACCTTTCGCATGCAGAAAGCCCTGGATGAAATCAGTCACTGGGGCGAGTATGATTATATTCTGGTCAACCGTGATCTGGATGAGTCCGTACGGGCGGTGGAATCCATCCTGCAGGCGGAAAAACTGCGCAAAAGCCGCCAGGCGGCATTAACAACCTTTGTCCGTGATCTGGGAATTGAGGCGGAGAAGCTGGGGTATTAACCTCTACATCTGCACGCCATAAATGAAAATCCCTCCAGCATCAGCAGCCTGCAAAGCCGCAGCGGCATCTAGAAAACAGCTGTGCCCGGCCTCAGCGGCAATGCCGATAAGACCGGTTTCAATGGCGCGGTTGACGGTCTTCAGGCCGATGCTGGGCAGGTCAACACGCACGTCCTGCTGTGGTTTACAGGCTTTGACCAGGATCACATCGCGGCGTGCCTGAATCTGTTTTTTGTAGCGGCGTAGCATGGCATCGGTGCCGCGTTGATCTTCATAGGCAATAACCGTGTTGCCACTCACCAGTACAGCCTGCCCTTTATCCTTAAGGCCGTGGGCATGAGCAGCATCCAGACCGATTTTAATACTGTGCAGGGCAGTCGGGTCAGGTTGCCAGCGGGTCAGGTTGCCAGCAGGGAGTAGAATCTCCGGTGCGATACTGTGCGCGCCCACAATCTGCACACCCTGTTGTTCAAAAAAAGCAATCAGGGTTGTCAACAGGCTGTTATCTGACTGCCAGACGCGCCAGAGCTGTTGTAATAACTTCCAGCCAGCGCGATCGATGCTCGGTAACCGCCAGAGACTGGGGCGTTGGATGCCACCGGCAAAAACAAGCTCCTCTGCACTAAAAGCCTTTAAGGCTTCCAGAAATGGCGTCAGTTTACAAATGGACAGACAGCTGTAAGCATGCGGTTGATCAGCAACAAGTTTGGCTAGATCTGGCCTGTCCTGGTCATCAAAGGTCAGCAGCAGGGTAGGGCGTCTCTGTTCGAGACAGCGTTGCACCAGAATCATGGGCAGACTGCCCGTACCGGCAATAATCGCTGTTTTAGGCGCTGTCACTGTCCAGCCACTGTTTATTTCCGGGTTGACAGTAAGCGCGGCTTTTTTCAGTACTGAGAAACGCCAGTAATTGCTGTATTACCGGAGCAGTTGCCATATCTGGATTGGCGCGTAGGGCTGCCACTTTATCCTGCATGACACCATCAGCAGCGAACAGATGCTGAAAAGCATGACGCAGCAAATGAATGTCAGCGCGGGCAAAGCCGCGGCGTTTCAGGCCAACCAGGTTAATGCCTGCCAGCCTGGCGCGTTCGCCCATAACCGTGGCAAAGGGCAGTACATCGCTGTCAACACCTGACATGCCGCCAATCATGGCATGATCGCCAATCCGCACGAACTGATGAATGGCCGTCATGCCACCAATAACAGCGTGATTGCCAACCTGCACGTGTCCTGCCAGTGTGGCATTGTTGGCCATAATGACATGATCGCCCACCCGGCAATCATGCGCGATATGTACGCCAATCATCAACAGGCAGTGATCGCCAACGGATGTCAGCATCCCACCACTTTCCGTGCCTGGATTGATGGTAACATACTCCCGAATGGTGGTATTACTGCCAACAGTGACGGTTGATGGTTCGCCTTTGAATTTCAGATCCTGGGGTGCACTGCCAATACTCGCAAAGGGGTAGATAATACAGTTATCACCAACTTGGGTGCGACCATCAACGACAACATGTGATTTTAGCGTAACGTTGTCGCCAAGCACTGCATCGGCACCCACAATGCAATAGGCACCAATATCTGCATTACTACCAATGTGCGCTTTTGGATCAATAATGGCAGTGGGATGAATGCGGGTCATTTTGAGTTTCAAGTATTCAGAATCATGGCACTGAATTTAGCTTCAGCCACCAGACGGTCATCGACATAGGCTTCGCCAATGAATTTCCATACATTCTTGCGCTGCTGATCTTTACGGATGCGCAACTGCAGCTGATCACCAGGGACAACAGGCTTGCGAAAGCGGACATCATTAAGGGTCATGAAGTAGACAATCTTACCCTTACTGCTTTCTCCACTGGTATGGACGACAAAAACAGCAGCAGTCTGTGCCATGGCTTCAATGATGAGTACACCCGGCATGACCGGCTGCCCGGGGAAATGACCGTTGAAAAATTGATCATTAATAGTGACATTTTTAATACCGGTGGCGCGGTCGTCTGCATAAACGTCAATCAGCTTATCTACCAGCAGCATGGGGTAGCGATGCGGTATCATCTCCTGAATCTGATTAATGTTTAATGATACCGGCGCAGCATCTTGTAAAGGTGTTACGGTAGCCCGCATTGCATAATCCTACACTGTTCTGCTTTTTCTAACCATTCTGGTTAGGAGAGCACTTTGTTTTAACCAGTCGCGGAGAGGAACAGCCGGGCTGCCACCAACCTGTCCGTTGTCAGCAACATCACGCATCACGCCACTGCCCGCCGCAATTCGTGCAGCTTTACCAATACTTAGGTGCCCGGTCAAGCCTGCTTGGCCAGCAATGATGGTATAATCACCTACCTTTGTACTCCCGGCAATACCAGCCTGTGCGACAACAACAACATTGCGTCCCAGTTCAACATTATGGGCAATCTGAATCTGATTATCCAGCATGACGCCACGACGCAATACAGTGTCTGGGCCGGCACCGCGATCAATGGTAGAATTTGCCCCAATTTCAACGTGATCCTCGATGATTACCCGCCCCAGCTGTGGAATCTTGACCGGCTTATCAGCATCAAAGGCAAAACCAAAACCCGGTTGACCGATGCATGCGCCTGGATAGATAACGACATGACTGCCAATCAGGCAGTGTGACAGGGTGCTGTTGGCACCAACTACCGTATGATTACCAATGCTGATATTCTCTCCCAGGACGGCGTTGGCTTCAATGCGGCAGTATTGGCCAATAACAACGCCTGCACCAATAACGGCACCGGCGGCAATATCCGTAAAGCTACCTATCGTGGCCGTGGGGTGGATAACGGCACGTTTATGCACAGCACCGACAGTGGGGAGAGACGGATAGAAATGCTGAGCGGCCAGGGCATAGGCTTTTAAAGGGTCTTTGGTCAGCAGGCAGATCATGCCTGCGGGTGCTTGGGACGCGTGTTCAGGGCGTACAATACAAAAACCTGCCTGGCTTGCTTTAAAGGCATCCAGGTATTTGATATTATCAAAGAAACCCAATTGTTGTGGCGTTGCGGTGTGGAGCGGCGCAACATCATAGATGAGAGCATCTGTATTGGCATCTCCCACAAACTCGGTAGTGGTAATGCGCAGAAGATCAGCAAGCGTCGCGGGGACAGGCGTGGGATGAAAACGAGGATCGGGCATGCCGCCAATGCTTCAGGTATTATGGGTTCAACGCCCACCCGCTGGTGGCAGTTCTACTTTGACATATGTCAAATCTTTATCCAGATCCGCCAGCACGTCTTTCGTGATATCCAGCGCATTCTCTGCCAGCAACACCTGTGTTCGACGCAAAACCATCATCAACTGCTTGCGTTCGGCAATGGCGGCGAGAACCTTCACCAGATGATCTTGAATCTGTTGCATGGCTTTACCGAAAGCCATGTCCAGGCGGCGTTTTTTGTCCTGAACGCGGCGTTGCACAGCAATGACTTTCTGTTCAAATTCCTTGCGCTTGCTGGCATAGGCTGCGGCATCCAGCACATCGCGCTGACGGCTCAGTTCCTGCTCGGCGCTGCGCAGCGCATTTTCTTCGGAAGATATTTCTTTTTTAAAGGACTCCTGCAGACTCGTCATCTGGCTTTGCACAGATTTACCAGCCTTAGAACTGCGGATCAGGTTATCAACGTCAACAATGGCGATCGACTGACGCAATGCACTGCGCATGTCTGGGATCTGTGCGTGTGAAGACCCGATATTCAATAAACACGTAACAATAAGGGCAACAAGAAAACGCATAGGGTTCAGACTCCAGAATGAAATATCTCTAAAATTGTGTTCCGAATGAAAAACGGAAGAATTCTGTTTTGTCAAAAGACTCCTTGACAATTGCCTGGGAGAGATCAATGCGCACCGGGCCGAATGGGGAGCGCCAGGCAAGTCCCACCCCGGCAGAGACGCGAATGGATCCCACATCATCAATTCCTGCCCCTTCAGAATCAGTATCTACCAGCGTGCCAGCATCAACAAAACTGCGTCCTGTCAAGCCGAGTTCTTCCGGCAGACCAAGCGGAAAACGCAATTCTGCTGTACCCACCGTAAACAGCTTACCGCCCAGCGCATCGCCGGTAACAGCATCACGAGGGCCTACGCCTGCCAGCTGGAAGCCACGGAAGTTATCACCACCCAGAAAGAAACGGTCGTTAATACGTACAGATTTATCACTGTAACCAAACACATAACCGGCATCTGTTTCCAGGCCAAGTACCCATTCATCTTTATAAAGCGGGAAATAGATACCCGCACCGACACGGTTTTTAAGGTACTCTTCAGTGCCACCCGCACCGGCAATTTCCGTTGCCAGGCGCAGGTAATAGCCCTGGCTGGGCAGAATTACGTTGTCACGCCGGTCATACAGTAACTCATGGCCAACCGATGATGTTGTGGCTCTACCTGCCTGTTCTTTAATATACGTGGAGGCGAGGGGATCAATATCCCCAATATTGACGGTGCGTAGGTTATACGTCCATTTTTGCGTCCAGTATTCGGTTAGCGGATAGGCAAAACTGATCCCCCCACCGCTACGGCGTTCACTGTAAGAACTTTGATCCTGGTATTCACGGGTGATATGGAACAGGTTTGCGCCGGCGGCCACCTTGCGTCCAAGGAAATAAGGCTCAGTAAAGCCCAGGTCGTATTCCTGGCGTTTGCCGGATAAAATGGTTGCAATCCGCACGTCCTGGCCGCGCCCCATGAAGTTCCGTTCACGCAGGCGAATGTCCCCGAGGACGGATTCTGTAGACGAGAACCCGGCACCGAATGACAACTCACCGGTTGACTTTTCTTCAACACCAACATCGATAATGGATTTATCCGGGGCACTGCCGGGTTTTACCTGAACCTTGGCTTTTTCAAAAAAATCCAGATTGTTGACGTTGCGTTCGGATGTTTCCAGACGGCTGGTATTAAAGGCATCACCTTCTGACAGGCGGAATTCACGGCGGATCACTTTATCCAGGGTACGAACGTTGCCGTGAATGTCGATACGCTCAACGTAAACTTTAGGCCCTTCCTGGACATTGAAGGTTACATCCACAACAGGCTGATCTCCATCCATGCGCTTATTGAGTTCAGGATCAATCTGCACAAAGGCGTAGCCACGATCACCAAGCTCTTTGGTCATCTGTTCAATCACGGCCTTGGCAAGCTTCATGTTGAACCAGGTTTCGTCTTCCAGGGTTTCCCGTTTATCAACGGCGAGTGTGGTGGGATCAAGATTGCGCACGTTTGATTTAAAATTGACTTTTCCCAGCTTGTACCGCTCTCCCTCATCCACGGTGACGGTAATGAAAAAGGCTTCCTTGTCTTTGGAGAGTTCGGCAACACTGGAAATCACCCGAAAGTCGATGAGGCCGAATTC
>JANMDF010000008.1:0-2133 GCA_031376145.1 Alphaproteobacteria bacterium | reverse complement strand
TGGGGTCTATCGTCCGGCAGCGTAGAATCGTGGTGCAGTTTTATAGTGTTATGTCTATACCCTGGTAAAACCTTATCAGCAGGGGGTCAACCGTTACCGAGGTGATTTTGTAATCCCGTTAAAATTGCCAGAAAATATGCGTTCTGCTGTACGAAGGCTGTCACTGCTGGATGTTGCATCCTTGCTTCAGGCTGTGTTAGCGGCGCATTCAGGACGATCTGCTGTTGTTCTGTTGATGTTTCCTGTTGGTGGGTAAGAATTGTCGGTGCCAGGGTATGCAGCACCAGCGCGGCAACATCTTTTGGATTTTTACCGTTCAGAAACGGATGCCGGTTATTGCTGAATGCAGTTGCAACATCGTCATCTGCATACCCTTGCAGCAGATTTAATAGATTACGGCCAGCCCGTACCTGCCCGGCCACAAAATCTGCCGGTGTGAACACTTCCTGTGCTGCTGTTTGTCGTGAAGCTGGCACGGTATAGTCACCGCGCTTGTTATTCGTGTTACTCCAGGCCAGCAGCCATGGCTGACACACCAGGCGGGTAATATTACGCGGATCCATCTCTGGGTAATAGACTTCATAGATATCGCGCAACTTATCAAGCAGTTGTCCGTCATACTCCACCAGGTAGGTTCTGGCGTCCACGAAATATTCCTCAACTGCGGACGGGGCGAGTCGCAAAATAGCAGCGGTAGTGGATAGAGACTGTATACGTCTAAGCTCTGCATCGAGCAGGCGATACTTTTTAGAGTCAGTGCTTTCAGTAATTGCCGCGAAAGCCTGTTGGGCATCGTGCAATTCCCCCTGACTCACATAGGCGCGGGTCAAGGTCATACCGGCGGCAAAATCCCCGGGGGACTCTTGCGTAACGCTTTTGCTGTACTGAATGGCCAGGCCTGTCTGACCAAGCAGCAATGCGTAATACCCCCCTTGCGTCAGGGCAAATTTACTGGTTGGCTCATATGTCAGTGCCTGTTGCGCCGCTGCCAATGCATTGGGTGTATCATCATTCTTAAAATATAGACTGGCAAGCGCACAATAATTGCGAGCAATCGCGCTACTATTGTTATTGGGCAGTGCCGTACGTATATTAAGATGTTCAATCTGTGCCTTGATGGCGGCGGGTACATCGTGGGAGCTCAAGGCTCTCGATAAGTCTAACCATCCCATCATGACATCAGAATTAAAGGCATTACTCTTTTCTCCGTCGATGCGTGCATATTCACGCATTGCCACAACAGCATGATCACCCAGGTCTTGATCAACAAAGGTATCCCGTAATTTTTTCCAGGCAGATTTACTGCTTGCAAGGCTGTCTTTATAGTCAGGACTTGCTGTACCGTTTTGAAGGTTTTGAGCATCAATTTCTTTGTCGATCGCTTCAACTCTAGTCATGGCCTGTATAGCGGCATCGGCCTGACCATTACCCGCAAAGGTATCACGTATGCGTACCCAGGCAATCACCGCACCCTTAAGCCCTGGGGGAGACAGTTCCCTGAAAATATTTTCAGCATGCTCCATTGTTCTCATAGCCAGATCACTCTGGCCTTTATCAGCAAAGAACTCTGCCTGCCTTCCCCAATCAACCGCAATGCCTTTTAGCCGTTGTGACTCATCACCAATAATCTGTCGGTCAAGTCGTTCGCATGCCTGCATTGCTTGAAAAGCCGCATCATATTGATCATACGCTCTAAATCTTTCGGATAACATTCTCCAGGAGGCCGCTGCAGCTTTCAGATTTTCTGAAGCAGCCGTTTCGGCTGCATGCATGGCATTTAATGCATCATCAGCCTGCCCCGCAACAGCATAGCCATGGCTTAAACTGACCAGTGTTTTTGCTTCCAAAGCCTTCCATGCTTCAAGATCAGGAGTCGGTAGTTTTTGCGTCAGTGCAGTCGCAATATCCTGCAGTAATTGTGTTGTTGCTGAAACGTTATCAGGATGGGTAAGATCACCACGCTTTTTTAGAATTGGTTTTTCCTGAATTTTCTGCTTTCCAGGCTTGCCTTTTATAGCGATGGTTATATCCCGATGTAGCTTCGACAGTTCAACCGCTGTTGCAATGCCAGCCGGTTCCAGTGTCAGCATTGCCAGTGCTGCTGAAAATTGTCTTTCCTCGCGCAGCTGGTTT
>JANMDF010000315.1:0-5077 GCA_031376145.1 Alphaproteobacteria bacterium | reverse complement strand
CGCTTATATCACTTCTCAATCTTCTGCACTTAAGCCTGATGCTGCTCTAAAGACCAAACTAAACGACTGCTGGTTCCTTGGAGGCCGACTCCAAGAGGCCTTGAGCACTAGCCTCCGAGATGCAGGGGTCATAGATGAGCGTTACCTGGACAGCCTGGCACTAGAGAACGAAGTTGCGCTTGTGCATCCGCCTATTCTGGATCAGGTTACAGAACTGGCGCAAATTGATGCCAATACTATTGATGCATATCAGGATGCATATCGGAAACTGGTAGACGAGCGCGCGTTGGGTGCTGCTGAAAACAGTATCGCCGTGGGGTGGGAGTGGCGTAATCCGCCTGAACAAGGCATGCGTCTAACCCATATAAGTGCGCTATCGGCACTTACGCTTGGCTATACACCGCAAATTTACACTGAAGCTTCGTCATGGTTGACTAGCACACGACAAGGGCCAGTTGACACTCCAAGCGCGCTAGCACTACGCTTACGGCAGGGATCTGCTCCTCACCCCCCATCTTCGCAGCAGACATACCCTGACATACAACCGATTCTGAACACTGCTGCTGAGATTGATTTTCAACAAACAGTAACAGATGGAATACTGGCGGTAAACGAGCGTCTGCTTCGCAGTGTTGTCACCACCCAAGAGTACCCTGACCCAGCATTACAAGCGCATCTGCACTGGTTGCAAGCCAATACGCTATGCTTAAGCCGACCAGAAGAGGTCATTGTTCTGTACTACAATTCTATAGCCGACAATCCCCCGATTGATCTGGAGTCTATCAACACGCAACTGGCCGCCCTTTCACAGCCACATGTATTACGGGCTGTGCTTGCCCTGGATGCAGAAAACGGCAACGATATCTTTGCACAACTGCCCTACATGGCGCATCTGGCGGTTGTGGCGGGGATAGACATTAATATTCCCGCAAGTGCCGTGCAAGAACAACACACCTTCACGGATTCGACAGATGCAACAGATTTAGACGACGAACAATTTGATCTGTTGTTCGATAATCTTGATCATATCCAGACAATGATTACAAGACAGTATGACAACAGAATGGCTGAGGGTCAAGGCGCTGCCCACATACCAGCAATCAACAGCCAGGAACCGCTGATGGCACGCATTCAAGAGGATATTGATGCAATTGGTCTGGAGGCCGAAGTGTTTCTTGTTGACAGAGACGAGGATCGGCCACCGCCACACTTGGACTACTTGGCCGATAATGCTTTAAATACTATCTTTGAAAACGGCATTTTATCCCTGGAGCAATGGGAACCATTAACATTCTCAACGAATCGTTTAAATGCTATAAATCAGGTCTTACAAACCTTTTCTAATCCAGGGGTATTGCAAGGCGCCCTGGATTTAAACATGGTTCAGGAGCTGCCGTACCTGGCAATACAGGCGGTGGAATTTGGTTTTGCGCCTGTCACGATGGAGAATGGCTATATGTTGGGTAACAACAGTGCCTTCTTTGCCAATGCTCCGATGACAGAACAGCAAGCTCAATTCTACCAGCGCTTCACTGCTTTACGGGATCGATCTGCCCCTCCATCCAACGATGGCACACAACGACGCCTTAACCCAGATGGCAGCCCGTATGCTGAGGGGAACGAGTGGTTTAACAATTTATCCGAATGGTTCCCCAGCGATCACGGACATGAAGGATTTGGCGGACGTTAACTACAGGAACCTCTGTAAAAGTTCTCTGTCATTCCTTCGTTCCTCTCAGGACAGGCTCTGAACGAAGTGAAGGATCTCAATGCTCTAGGGATTCTTCGCGGAGCCTGTCCCGTACTTGATACGGGGCTCAGAATGACATGAATCCTTGTTTCGCGTAAGTCTTAGTCCATAGCCATTTGAATAATTAATTACCTATTTGCAACAACACCGCGTCATTCCGGCCGGGTAATGAAATCCATTTAAAGCATTAAAAATACTTAATTATTTAATAGATGCCGGAATGAATCCGGCATGACGCAGTTTGGTTGATAGTGCAGATAATATTGCAACCAACTATATATAGAGCGTGGTGGAAGCTGGTTATAAAAATACTGGATTTTTAGGCTATTTACATGCATTATAGATGTTACGTAATATGAGGAATACGCTATGCTCCATGTCCCTGCCTCTGAATTGCAAAAACAGTTTGGTCATTATCAAGATAAGGCACTGCTTGAGCCTGTGTTTGTCACGCGTAACGGGCGTGAACGCACGGTGTTGTTATCGACAGAAGAATATTATCGTCTGAAACGACAGGATGATCGTTGCGCTTTGCTTGTAGAAGAACGCTCCAAAGAGCATATGACAGCCATTGCTGCCGCAGAAGTACCGACAGACTATGCACACCTTTCCAGTAGTGCCGCAAAGCGTAAACTGGATGTTCTTGAAAAACTGACATCAACAAACGTACCAACCGTGCCGCCCCTTGCTGATGAGGCAATCAGCCGTGAAAATCTCTACCGTTTTGAAGTGGGTAGCCAGTAGCGCATGATGCTTATTGATACGAACATTTTGCTGCGCTTGTGCCAGCCAGATCATCCGCATCATACTGCTGCTAAGCTGGCCGTTGCTCGTCTGATCGCGCAAGAAACGTCCTGTGTTATCACGCCGCAGATTGCCGCTGAGTTTTGGAGTGTCTGTACGCGTCCCGCCGCCGTCAACGGCTTTGGATTAACGCCTGTTGAAGCCGCTGAGAAGCTTACGGATCTTGAGACCCTGTTTCCGATTCATGCGGGAAATCCTGAAGCTGAATACACCGTGTGGAAGCAGTTGCTCACCACCCTGGAGATCAAGGGCGTGCAGACGCATGATGCTCGGCTGGCTGCCTTTATGATCGTGAGCGATATTCCCAGCATTCTGACATTCAACAGCACTGATTTTGAACGATTTCCGGGGATAACAGTGCATCATCCCGAAGTACTGTCACAAAAAATTTGAATCTCGGCTACACTTAGAGAGATACCAAGGGACTAATACGTCGCCACATTACGTTTGCGATAACGGCGTAATAACCAGATCACGCCAATCAGATCAAAAATTCCCACGAGTGCCCGATCCAGCGTACCATACTTTGATACACCCCGCGTGCGGGGGCGGTGTGCGACGGGAATGGACGCCACCCGCCCACCATGGCGTTTCACCAGGGATGGCATAAAGCGGTGCATATGGTCAAAATACGGTAATTCCAGAAATAAGGCACGCGGTAGAATTTTAATACCACATCCGGAATCGGGGATAGAATCCTTCAGCAACAACCGCCGTGCTTCTGCCGCCACTTTGGAACTGAATTTGCGGATACCGGCATCCTGACGCTTCACACGGCGGCCAATGGCCATGCACCAGGGGTTTTCCTGACTGGAAACCCATTCCCATAATTTCGGTAAATCTGCCGGATCGTTCTGACCGTCCCCATCCAGCACGGCAATCCACTCATGCGCTGCATAACATACGCCAGTGTGTACCGCCGCACTTTGCCCGCAAGACGTATGATGCGCCAGGATTTTGAGTGCTGGAAACTCGGTTTTCAGGATACGCAACGTTTCCAGTGTCGTATCACTGCTGCCATCGTCAACGTACACGATTTCCAGATCAAAAGCTGTTCCCAGCGCGTTCTGAATTTCCTCCACCAGCGGGCGAACATTATCAGCCTCATTTTTAACCGGCACAATCACACTGATGCCGGTGAGGCCGTCTTTCACAGGTTGTTGTTTGCGTGTGGTTGCCACCGGTGCACCCTTTTCTTGACGAATGTTGTGCTTAGCGTCATAGCACATTTATGATGAAGATCAATACAGCCAAACTACAGGCATTGATACAGCAACATCCTTATGCGGTGTTGATAGTGCTTTGCCTGGCTCTGTACGTCCCCGGCCTCACCACCCTGCCCCCCACTGACCGCGATGAAGCCCGCTTTGCCCAGGCCAGCAAACAGATGCTGGAAAGTGGTAATTATATTGATATTCGCTTCCAGAATGAACCCCGCTATAAAAAACCAGCCGGTATCTACTGGCTGCAAAGTGCTGGCGTTGCCGCCATGCGCACCCTGGGTTTTGCTGATGCAGGCGACATCTGGGCGTATCGCCTGCCCTCACTGCTGGGGGCGCTGGCCGCCGTATTGCTGACCTTCGCTTATCTGCAACGCCTGCTGCCGCCCATACACGCTTTCAGTATCGCTGCACTCACTGCCAGCAGTCTGATTCTGGTGGTAGAAGCGCACCTGGCCAAAACCGATGCAGCGTTGCTTGCCTGTATTACCGCCATGCAGCTGACGTTGCTAAAGATATACACAACGCCCAGTACCATCCGCAAAACTGCCCTGATCTTCTGGACAGCCATGGGACTTGGCATGTTGATCAAGGGGCCTGTTGCCCCGCTGATTGCGCTGGCAACCTGCCTGTATCTGCGCGTTGTGTATAAAGAAAAAGGCATGTTCAGGCGCATGGGCACATGGTGGGGACTGCCCCTCGCCTTACTGATTGTACTGCCCTGGTTTATCGCCATTCAACAACAGACGGCAGGGGCTTTTGCCAATCATGCGGTGGGGGTTGATCTGCTGCCTAAGCTGTTAGCCGGCCAGGAAAGCCACGGTGCACCGCCTGGATATTACCTGCTGTTACTGCCGGTATTGTTATGGCCTGGCTCAATACTCCTGGCGCGTTCTCTACCCTTGTGGCGTAATATTCCACAAAGCCCCCTGCGTGCCTTCATGCTGGCCTGGCTTATTCCCAACTGGATTATTTTTGAACTGGTTCCAACCAAGCTGCCGCATTACGTCATGCCCATGTTAATACCCCTGTGGACATTAACCATTATGGCCATGACCAGCAGCGTTTCTGAGAAAGCCCACCGCCCTGCCCTGCTCCGCATCCTGTCTGTCATGTATCAAGGCGTCTGGTGGCTGGTTGGCATCGCCCTTGCTGTTGCGGCTGTGGCATTACCCCTGCAGCTGGGGGCTACCGTCCCCATCACATCGGTGATGGTCGTTGCTGCTGTTGCAGGGTTACTGCTGTATACATACCACCGGCGGCATGTGCTGGCTGGGGCAATGGCTGTTCTGGTTTTCGGCAG